>NZ_JBXWRM010000018.1:0-80888 GCF_059612905.1 Ruegeria sp. YKSD163 | reverse complement strand
GCCCTCTTCCTTGGTCAGGATATAGGCCTCGGCTTCGAACTTGGTGTGCGGGGTCACCGAACCCGGCTTGCACAGCACCTGGCCGCGCTCGACCTTCTCGCGGTCGATACCGCGCAGCAGCGCGCCGATGTTGTCGCCGGCTTCACCGCGATCCAGCAGCTTGCGGAACATTTCCACACCGGTACAGGTGGTGGTCTGGGTGTCCTTGATGCCCACGATCTCGATCGAGTCGCCGACATTGATCACGCCACGTTCCACACGACCGGTCACCACGGTGCCGCGGCCCGAGATCGAGAACACGTCTTCGATCGGCATCAGGAAGGGCTGGTCGACAGCGCGTTCCGGGGTCGGGATATACTCGTCAACCGCGGCCAGCAGTTCACGGATCTTGTTCTCGCCGATTTCCGGATCACGGCCTTCCATCGCGGCCAGGGCCGAGCCCGCAACGATCGGAATATCGTCGCCGGGGAAGTCGTACGAGCTCAGCAGCTCGCGGATTTCCATTTCCACCAGCTCCAGCAGTTCCTCGTCATCGACCTGGTCGACCTTGTTCATGAACACGACCAGAGCGGGCACGCCAACCTGACGGGCCAGCAGGATGTGCTCGCGGGTCTGCGGCATCGGGCCGTCAGCGGCGTTCACAACCAGGATCGCGCCGTCCATCTGCGCCGCACCGGTGATCATGTTCTTCACATAGTCGGCGTGGCCGGGGCAGTCGACGTGGGCGTAGTGACGCGCCTCGGTCTCGTATTCCACGTGGGCGGTCGAGATGGTGATCCCGCGTGCTTTCTCCTCCGGCGCGCCGTCGATCTGGTCATACGCCTTGAAGTCGCCGAAATACTTGGTGATCGCTGCGGTCAGCGTCGTCTTGCCGTGGTCAACGTGGCCGATCGTGCCAATGTTGACGTGCGGTTTATTACGCTCAAACTTTTCCTTTGCCATTCCTCAGGCGCCCTTTTGCGGTTTGGGGGACCCTTCGTCCCGGTTTCCTACTGCGCGCGCGGGATATTTGGTTCACACGAGAAAATCAAGCCAATCCTGACCAATTGTCAGCCATCGAGCGGTTTGAGTAGCCCGGATGCTGCGTCAGAGGTGGGCGCGGCCTCTGGCCGCGCGTTGAACCACCCGTTTTCCTTTTGCATCTGAACAAGCCAGTCCTCAATCTCGCCAACTGCATTGCGCGAGAGCCCCATCAGCTGTTCTTCCTTCGTGCGTGAGTTGCCCGACCCCATCAGCCAGGATTCCCCGGTGGTGGCCTCGAACACGGTGAATTGTTCCACCTCGGGGTTCAGCTTGGTCTGTCCCGCATCATCCCAGACGGTGACATTGATGATCAGCGCCGACTTCGGGCTGTAGATCACCGGCACGCCCGGCGGCGCCAGCATGTAACCTTCGACACTGATGCCCAGGTGATAGAACTGGTCCCCCTGATAACGCGAGAATCGTTCGCCAACCGCCGTCTTGAGCGCGGTTTCCCATTCCTCGGCGGTGGCATCGCGCGAGATCGGGCCTTTTTGCGCCTTGGACGCGACCACCACATTGTGTCCCAACTTGAAGGCGCCCAGATCCTCGAGCGGCTCGTCGGGCGTTGCAGCAGTACAGGCGGCCAGCAGGGCAAGCCCGGTCAGCAAGGTAAGAACTCGGATCATGATCGCATCTCGGCACACGTTGGGTTGGGGCGGATGTAGCGCACCGATGCGGCCCGTGCCAAGCCGCATCGGCAGGAAATGGCAAAGCGCGGCGGAAGTGTCACTTGAACTTGTAGCTGCGCGGGAAGCCGTAGGGTGGGCGCTTGCCGACGCTGGCGCGCTTGGCCAGCCATTGGCTCAGGTCGGTTTCGTGGCGGGTCTTGTCGCCACCCATCGACCATTTCAACCCCTCGGCCCAGGCAAATGTCGTCACATCGCTCAGCCCGCCATCCAGTTCCAGCGCCCCCTGCTTGCCGCGCGCCATGTTGTACTTCTGCAGGCGCACGCCCTTGCCCCTGCCCATTTCGGGCATCTCTTCCAGCGGGAAGACCAGGAACTTGCCGTTCTGCGACACCACCGCCACGTGATCACCGGCGACAGGCACACAGATCAGCGCGCGTTCTTCATCGCGCACGTTCAGCACCTGCTTGCCGGTGCGGGTCTGGGCCACCACCTCGGTTTCGGGCACGACAAAACCGTTGCCCGCGGTCGAGGCGACCAGCAGCTTGCGCTCGGGCTGGTGGATCAGGATATCGACGATCTCGGCCTCGTTGGGCAGATCGACCATCAGGCGCAGCGGTTCACCCATGCCGCGCCCACCGGGAAGGTTGGCGGCGCCGATGGTGTAAAACCGCCCGTTCGAGGCAAAGATCAGCAGCTTGTCGGTGGTTTCCGCGTGGAAGATGAAGCGCGGCCCGTCGCCATCCTTGAACTTCAGCTCGCGGGTTAGGTCGATATGGCCGGTCATGGCGCGGATCCAGCCCATCTGCGAGCAGACCACAGTGATCGGCTCGCGCTCGATCATCGCCTCCAGCGGCACCTCTTCTACCTCGCCCGCCTCGGCAAAGCGGGTGCGGCGGGCGCCGCCGGGATAGTCCTTGCCAAAGGTCTTCTTGGTCTCTTTGAGCTGATCGGATATGCGCGCCCATTGCAGGGCGGGGTCGGCCAGCAGATCCTCAAGTGCGGCACGCTCCTCCATCAGGGCGTCGCGCTCGCGGATCAGCTCCATCTCTTCCAGTCGGCGCAGGCTGCGCAGGCGCATGTTCAGGATCGCCTCGGCCTGAACCTCGCTCAGCTCACCCTCGCCCGGCGCGGGAGAGACATAATCCGCCTCGTTCAGCGCACGGGGGTGGTCGATGCCCCATTCCTCGCGCATCAGCGCGGCCTTGGGATCCTCATCGTAACGGATGATGTCGATCACCCGATCGAGATTGAGGAAGGCGATGATGAAACCTTCGAGCACCTCGAGCCGGTGGTCGATCTTGCCCAGCCGGTGACGCGAGCGGCGCAAGAGCACCTCTTGCCGGTGGTCGAGGAAGGCGCGCAGCACCTCTTTCATCGAGCAGACCTTGGGCGTGACCCCGTCGATCAGCACGTTCATGTTCAGGCTGAACCGCACCTCGAGATCCGAGTTGCGATAGAGCATGCCCATCAGCACCTCAGGGTCGACGTTCTTGGTGCGCGGCTCCAGCACCACCCGGATATCGTCGGCGCTCTCATCGCGCACATCGGCGAGGATCGGCACCTTCTTGGTCTGGATGACCTCGGCCAGTTTCTCGATCAGCTTCGATTTCTGGACCTGATAAGGGATTTCGGTGACCACGATCTGCCACTGGCCACGGCCCAGATCCTCGACCTCGTATTTGCAGCGCAACCGGAAGGAACCGCGCCCGGTGCGATAGGCCTGGGCGATGCTCTCGGCCGGTTCGACGATGATGCCGCCGGTGGGGAAATCGGGACCGGGCACATAGTTCAACAGCGTGTCGTCGCGCGCATCGGGCGTCTTGATCAGATGCAGGCAGGCGTCGCACAGCTCGGCGATGTTATGGGGCGGGATGTTGGTGGCCATGCCCACCGCGATGCCGCTGCTGCCATTGGCCAGCAGGTTCGGGAACTGCGCGGGCAGCACCACCGGTTCGGTGAGCGTGCCGTCATAGTTGTCGCGGAAATCGACGGCGTCCTCGTTCAGACCATCCAGCAACGCCTCGGCGACGATGGTCATCCGCGCTTCGGTGTATCGGCTGGCGGCCGGGTTGTCGCCGTCGATATTGCCGAAATTCCCCTGACCGTCGACCAGCGGGTAACGAACGTTGAAATCCTGCGCCAGACGCGCCATCGCGTCATAGATCGCGGCATCCCCATGCGGGTGATAGTTGCCCATCACGTCGCCCGAGATCTTGGCCGACTTGCGGAACCCGCCCCCGGAACTGAGTCGCAGTTCGCGCATGGCGTAAAGAATCCGGCGGTGCACCGGTTTCAGCCCGTCGCGTGCATCGGGCAGCGCCCGGTGCATGATCGTGCTTAGCGCATAGGTCAGATACCGCTCGCCAATGGCGCGGCGCAGCGGTTCGGACACCTGCTGCCCACCGCCGTCTTGCTTCATGTTGGGGTCGTCGATCGTATCGCTCATAGATGATGTGATACGCGCTCTGCTGTTTCTGGTAAAGCGACAGGCGGCGATTTTGCTGGGGACAACTTGCCGGACATCGACAATACCGGGGAAAACAATCCGTCTTTACCCCATTTTTGGACTCCATTTACGGGATATGCTAAGATTTGAGCGGTCAGTCTGCGGCCCGTTTCAATCAGTCGATTTTCATTTCCTGCGTTCACGGGAGGCGCGCATGCGCTTTGTCATCATCTCTTTCGCCGTTCTGGGCTTTGCCTTCTGGGAATTGAGTGGCGGCGCCGATTTCGAGCCGCGCGGCATGCGCCCGGCCAAGCCCGAGCGGGTCGCGGCCAAGACGGTGGAAAAGGCCGAACCCCTGGTTCAGGTCGAACCCGCAAAGCTGGTGGCCAAGGTGTCGCTGACGCCCTACACGCCCGAACCGGCGCCGGTCGAAAAGGCGATACTGACCTCGGAAGAGCAAATGGAACGGCTGGCCCGCGCCCGCGCCAGCCTGAGCAAGGGGCTGACCCTGTTCGACGATGACACCGAGACGGGGACGTTGACACTTGCCTCGCTCTCAGGCGGATTGAGAGCGCTCGAGGTCGAGCCCGGCGAACCCGAGCCCGAAACCGCCCCAGCAAGCTCCACCACCGAAACGCAGCCTTATGACCGCTCTGCGCCCGATCTGCGCGAGATCACCGGATCAAGGGTCAACATGCGCGATGGGCCGGGCACGATCTATCCGGTCATCAGCCGATTAACCGTCGGTCATAAGGTTGAGGTTCTGGACGATTCGGGTACCGGCTGGCTGCGCCTGCGCGTGCTGCCCGAGCAACAGATCGGCTGGATCGCCGCATCGCTGGTCAGCAAAAAGCCCAACTGAGGCCACCGGCCCATTGCCCAGCCCCACCCGCCGCCCTAGCAATAGGCAGCAATCGGGACGGTTCTGGAATTTCTCATGGCAAAGACAATCCTCATAACCGGCTGTTCGTCGGGCATCGGACTTGCCGCCGCCCAGGGTATGCGGGCGCGGGGCTGGCACGTCTTCGCGTCCTGCCGGAAGCAGCGCGATTGCGACCGGCTGCGCGCGATGGGCTTTGACAGCCCCCGTATCGACTATGACGACGCGGCCTCGATCGCTTCGGGATTGGCCGAGGTGCTGGAAGCCACCGGCGGTACACTTGACGCGCTTTTCAACAATGGCGCCTTCGGCATGCCCGGCGCGGTCGAGGATGTACCGACCGAAGCGCTGCGGGCCATTTTCGAGACCAATTTCTTTGGCTGGCACGAACTGACGCGGCGGGTGATCCCGGTGATGCGCGCCCAGGGCCATGGCCGGATCGTGCAATGCTCGTCCGTTCTTGGACTGGTCGCCTTTCCCTGGCGCGGCGCCTATGTGGCGACGAAATATGCGTTGGAAGGGTTGAGCGACACGCTGCGCCTGGAACTGAAGGGCACCGGTATTCACATCGTGCTGATCGAGCCGGGTCCGATCACTTCGAAACTGCGCGAAAAGGCGATCCCGCATTTCGAACGTCATATCGACTGGCAAGGGTCAGCCCTGCGCGCCAAATACGAGGGCAGCCTGCTGAAACGGCTCTACGAAGATCGCGGACCGGACCGTTTTGAACTGCCGCCCGCGGCAGTGACCGCCAAGCTGATCCGCGCGGTCGAAGCGCGGCGACCGGCCCCGCGATACTATGTCACCACCCCCACCTATATCGCCGGAATCCTGCGCCGAATCCTGCCCACTCGCCTGAGCGACCGCATACTCGGCAGCATCTGATAGCAAAAACCGGTTCGCTTTTTGCGACCGGACCGCTAGATCAGGCGCGACACAGGGATTGGGAAAGCGAGGCTCTGCATGGATCTGTTGATGATCGTGATGTTGATGGCGATGGGCGCCGTCGTCATCGTGCTGATGATCGGGCTTGGTGGTTTCGCCAAGGGCGGGACCTTCAACGCCAAATACGGCAACAAGATGATGCGGCTGCGCCTCTTGTTTCAATTCATCGCGGTGGTGCTGATCCTGCTTTATGTCTATCTGCGCGGACAAGGAAGCTGAGCCATGGTGGTCCTGAACAAGATCTACACCCGCACCGGCGACAAGGGGCAAACCGCCCTGGGCAATGGCACGCGGGTCGCCAAGTATTCCGACCGCGTGGCGACCTATGGCACGACCGACGAGTTGAATGCCTTTGTCGGTGTGGCCCGGCTGAAGGCGGATGGAGACATGGACGCGGCCCTGTCGCGCATTCAGAACGACCTGTTCGACCTCGGCGCCGATCTGTGCCGCCCCGAGATGGAGAAGGATGCCGAGGCGGAATACCCGCCGCTGCGCATGGCCGCGGCGCAGGTGACCCGGCTGGAACATGAGATCGACGCGATGAACGCCGGTCTCGACCCGCTGCGCAGCTTCATCCTGCCCGGCGGATCGGCATTGGCGGCACATCTGCATGTCTGCCGCACCGTGGCCCGGCGCGCCGAGCGGCTGGCGGTGGAACTGAGTGAGGCAGAAACGGTGAACCCGCAGGCCATCACCTATCTGAACCGGCTCAGCGACTGGTTCTTCGTCGCCGCGCGCACCGCCAATAATGGCGGCAAGGACGATGTCTTGTGGGTTCCCGGAGCGAACCGCTGAGCGATGGCGAAGCGGCGGGGCGTCCAGCGGACGGCCCGGCGACGGGAAGCGCGAACCGCTGAGCCGATCCAAAGCTTCGAATCCTGTTCGCGCTCCTCTAGATGGCGAGAAAATTCTTGAGAAAGAATTTTCCCAAAAAAATTTGAAATTTTTTGGCCCCGCCCGGTTCAGGCCGGTTCCCACAGCTCTATCGGGTTGCCTTCCGGGTCGGTCAGCCTGGCAAAGCTGCCATTGGGATAGGGCGAACCCGGGTCCGGCTGTACCTCGATACCTGCCGCGCACAACCGCGCGATCATCGCCTCCAGATCGCGCACCCGGAAATTCAGCATGAACCCTTTTCCGGGCCCCCCGGAAATACGCGGTGTCTTGGGCAAAGGGTGCAAAAATTGTCGCACCTTCGCTCTGCAGTCAGAAGCGTCTGGAATAATCCCCTGGCGCCGGGTCGATCCCCTGTTGCTGCTGGTACCACTCTGCCAGCGCTTTGGGGTCTTTTGCCCTGAAAAAGAAGCCTCCGAACCCGTCGACGCGTTCCATCCCTCCCTCCCGGCACCTTCCTGCAGGCAGGGTAACAAAATTTCCTTCGCGGTGCGAGAATTGGCGAAAACGCGACGTCGATTGCACATGACGTGACGATTTTGCCCTGTCCCGGCGCGCGCCAAGCCGCTATCAAACGCGGCGAGAGCATTGGGAGTCGCATGGCGGCTTGCCGTTTTTGAAGGAGAAAACGCAAAGATGAAGGTCCTTGTACCCGTCAAGCGCGTGATCGACTACAACGTGAAGGTTCGTGTGAAAGCGGACGGATCGGGTGTCGATCTCGCCAATGTGAAGATGTCGATGAACCCCTTTGACGAGATTGCCGTCGAAGAGGCCATCCGCCTGAAGGAAGCCGGCAAGGCTGACGAGATCGTCGTGGTCTCGATCGGCGTCAAGCAGGCGCAGGAAACCCTGCGCACCGCGCTGGCGATGGGCGCCGACCGCGCCATCCTGGTGGTTGCCGCTGATGACGTACACACCGATATCGAGCCGCTGGCGGTTGCCAAGATCCTCGCAAAGGTCGTCGAGGAAGAGCAGCCGGGCCTCGTGCTGGCCGGCAAGCAGGCCATCGACAACGACATGAACGCCACTGGCCAGATGCTGTCGGCGCTCTTGGGCTGGAGCCAAGGCACCTTTGCCTCGGAGCTGAATGTCGAGGGCGATCACGCGCTGGTCACCCGCGAGGTGGATGGCGGTCTGCAGACCATCAAGGTCAAGATGCCCGCCATCATCACCGTGGACCTGCGCCTGAACGAGCCGCGCTATGCGTCGCTGCCCAACATCATGAAGGCGAAGAAGAAGCCGCTGGATGAGAAAACCGCCGCAGATTACGGCGTCGATGTCAGCCCGCGCCTGGAAATCGTCAAGACCGAAGAACCGCCGGCACGGGCCGCAGGCATCGTGGTGGGTTCGGTCGACGAGCTGGTTGCGAAACTCAAAGAAGCGGGGGCTGTGTAATGGCTGTTCTTCTCCTTGCCGAAGTGACCGGTGGCGAACTGGCGCTGGACGCAACCGCCAAGGCGGTGAGCGCCGCCAAGGCCCTGGGTGACGTGACCGTTCTGGCCGCTGGTGCATCCGCTGCCGCCGCCGGCGAAGCAGCCGCCAAGATCGACGGCGTGTCCAAGGTGCTGGTCGCCGAAGATGCCTCGCTGGGTCATCGCCTGGCCGAAGCGACCGCCGCGCTGATCGTGAGCCTCGCCGATGCTTACGAGCACATCGTCGCCCCCGCCACCACCGACGCCAAGAACGTGATGCCGCGCGTGGCCGCGCTGCTGGATGTGATGGTGCTGTCGGATGTGTCCGGTGTGGTCGACGGCTCGACCTTCGAGCGCCCGATCTATGCGGGTAACGCCGTGCAGACCGTCAAGTCGAAGGACGCCAAGAAGGTCATCACCTTCCGCACCTCGACCTTTGACGCCGCTGGCGAAGGTGGCGCGGCCCCGGTCGAGACCATCTCGGTCGGCGACAATCCGGGCCTCAGTGAATGGGTCGAGGACAAGGTTGCTGCCTCTGACCGTCCCGAGCTGACCTCGGCAGGTATCGTGGTGTCGGGCGGCCGTGGCGTGGGTTCGGAAGCGGACTTCAAACTGATCGAGGCCCTGGCCGACAAGCTGGGCGCGGCGGTTGGCGCCTCGCGTGCGGCGGTCGACTCGGGCTATGCCCCCAACGACTGGCAGGTGGGTCAGACCGGCAAGGTCGTGGCACCGCAGCTTTACGTCGCGGTTGGCATCTCCGGCGCGATCCAGCACCTGGCCGGCATGAAAGACTCCAAGATCATTGTCGCGATCAACAAGGACGAAGAAGCGCCGATCTTCCAGGTCGCTGATTTCGGCTTGGTCGCCGACCTGTTCCAGGCGGTTCCGGAACTGACCGAGAAACTCGGCTGAGGCCGGGGACAAGATTTTTCGACGAAAAATCTCGCAAGGCCCGCCTATTGGCGGGCCTTTTTACGTGTCGATATCCTGAAGCGCGCGATAGATGCGATCGGCGATGACCCGGTGCATGACCGGCCCGATGGTATGCTCTGCCGCCGGTTCCTGAAGCATGCCAAAGATCATGTCGTCCAATTCATCGGACTGCCCCGCCATCTGTACTGGCACCTCGACCGTCGAGCGGACCCGTGGCGCCAGGGCAGCAACCATATCGGGCGAGACCATCAGCGGCTCAGGGCCCAGAGCCTCGGCGGGATCGTCAGGCCGCTGGTGGAGATAGCGCAGCCAGAGCAGGACCACGCCGTCCCCCAACGCATCTATGGCGCTGCGCATCCGCGCTTGCCACGCTTGCTGAAGTTCGGCCCGGACAACCCCGAACCGCTCCTCCGAGATCTCGTTAAGACGCCCCAGCATGTGCTTGTTGAAGTGGAATTCGGTAAAATCCACCTCGTCATACAGCGCAGTCAACATGGGCGAGGCTTCGAGAAACCGGTCGTTGCGACGAGGATGCACCCGGTAGAGGCGGTTTGACAGATTCTGCGCGCCGGGCACCTGCAGTATGCAGAACTCGGCCGCCCGGGCCAGACGCGCCAGCTCCGGGTCTAACAGGATCGCGTCGAGTCCGCTGTTGATGCTGCCGAGATTGACACAGGTTTCTCCCAGCCGCCGTTCCAGAAGCGCGGGATAGGGATCGGACACGAAACGTCCGAATGTTTCGGTGCTGCCGATACAGGCCACATAGGGTGCGTTCAGGTCCCGCTCGGGACCGCGAAAGCGCAGTTTCGACACGCCATAACGACAGGTTGCGGCATCGGGCGCCCTCGCGCCCGGCAATTCATAACTCATGGCTCCCACCATTTTCGATTTTCACCCAATGGTCACTTTGCCGCCGCAACCGTTGCGATTCGCCTAATGCGCGGATTTGAAGCGAATTGTCCCGGTCAGCCCCTCTTGCCGCGCCCCCCGCCCTGCCGATAAGGTCGCGACAACCTCACATGAAGGGCAGATACGGTAATGGATATTCAGAAGGTCGGAGTGATCGGCGCAGGTCAGATGGGCAACGGGATCGCTCATGTGATGGCGCTGGCGGGGTATGACGTGCTGCTCACCGATATCAGCCAGCGGGCACTGGACGCCGCGCTCTCTACCGTGCGTGGCAACCTGGCCCGGCAGGCCGGGCGCGGCAAGATCAGCGAAGCCGATATGGAAGCGGCGATGGCGCGCATCTCGACCACGCTGACGCTGGGCGATCTGGGACAGACCGACCTGGTGATCGAAGCCGCGACCGAACGCGAGGCGGTGAAACAGGCGATCTTTGAGGATTTGCAGCCGCACCTGTTGCCGCACACGATCCTGACCTCGAACACCTCGTCGATTTCGATCACCCGCCTGGCCAGCCGCACCGACCGGCCCGAGCGTTTCATGGGGTTTCATTTCATGAACCCGGTGCCGGTGATGCAGCTGGTGGAACTGATCCGGGGTATCGCCACCGACGAGGAGACCTTTGCCGCCTGCAAGGCGGTGGTCGACAAACTGGGCAAGACCGCTGCAAGCGCCGAGGATTTCCCCGCCTTCATCGTGAACCGTATCCTGATGCCGATGATCAACGAGGCAGTCTATACCCTTTACGAAGGGGTGGGCAATGTCCGCTCCATCGACGAGTCGATGAAACTGGGCGCCAATCACCCGATGGGGCCTCTGGAACTGGCCGATTTCATCGGGCTGGACACCTGCCTGGCGATCATGAATGTGCTGCATGACGGGTTGGCCGACACCAAGTATCGCCCCTGCCCCTTGCTGACCAAATATGTCGAGGCCGGGTGGCTGGGCCGCAAGACCCAGCGCGGGTTCTACGACTATCGCGGCGAGATACCGGTTCCCACACGCTGAAGCGGGAAAGAGTCAAGGGGGCGCTGCCCCCGCCGCCCGTTCCGGGCGACTCCCCCGGAGTATTTGAAACAAAGTGAAAGAAGGGCCGCGTGCTATCCCTTGAGCGATAGCGTGTGCTGGCGCAGCCAGGCCATGAAACCGCGCGGGTCACGGCCCAGCATCTCCATGTCCTGATCCGGGATCGGCGCGCCAATCACCGGCGCCTGCGGTTTCTTGCAGGAACGGACGATTTCATGCAACAGGAGACCCTGCCGCAGGATCGGCGAGACCTGACAGGCAATCTGATAGGCGCGCGAGTTGCGACCGGGGAAATAGATCGGCACCACGCGCGCGCCGGATCGGCGGATCATCTGGGCGGTGAACACGTTCCATTCCCGCTCGACGGGCGGCCCCCACCAGCTGTCCGAGGACATCACCACGCCAGAGGGGAACAGGGCCACCACGCCTCCGGCCTTGAGATGTGCCATCGCATTGGCCCGCATCTCGACCATCTTGCGCTGGGCCTCGGGGTCATGGGGGAACGGCACCGGGATCATGAAGCTGGTTGCCGCCTCGTCGAGCCCGGTCAGGACCGAGCGGGTGAGGATGCGGTAATCCTGCCGGACCCGGCCGATCAGTTCGGCCAGGATCATGCCATCGACCATCCCGTGCGGATGGTTTGCGACCACCACGACCGGTCCCTCCCTGGGAATGCGGGCGATCTGTTCGGCAGGCGTCAGCAGATCGATGCCCATCGTCTTGAGCGCGCCGCCCCAGAACTTTTGGCCGCGATATTGTTCGTTGGTCTTTTCGAACCGGTTGACCATGCGCAGGATGGTCAGCTTGCCCGTCATCCACTCGATCGTCCGAATCCAGGTCGAGGTCCAGCGATCATCAAAGGAATTGGCATAGGTCAGGGTGCGGCGGTCATAGACCTCGCCCGGCGGGGTGGACGGTTGCACCACCGATCCTGACTTGCTGTTCTGCGCGGTTTCCACCACTTGGTCTTGTTCCGTTCTTCAGGTCGCGCACGACTGGGTCAGAAACCCTCGCCGAACTTGTCGTTCACCAGTGCCTCGAGCGCATCCGCCAGGGCATCCGCGTCCGGGCCTGAGGTCTCGACGTCAATAGTGGTTCCGCGCGCGGCTGCCAACATCAAAAGCCCCATGATACTGTCCCCCGAGGCGGACAGACCGTCGCGCGACACTTCGGCGGTCGCGTCGAAGCCTTCGACCACCTCGACCAGCTTGGCCGATGCCCGGGCATGCAGGCCCTTTTCGTTGATGATCTTCAATGTACGTTGCGCCATTCAGTTCCGTCCAGGCTCAATCCAGTGTCACGTTCTGTGTGTTGATATACTTGCGCCCTGCCTCCATCGCCGCCCGTACTGCGTCCCCCACCGGCAAGTGCCGGCTTTTTGCAAGTTTGATCAGCATCGGCAGGTTGGCGCCATATAGAATACGCCGATCGGCGGGCGCGCAAGCGCGCAAGCTGAGATTGGAGGGCGAGCCGCCAAAAAGATCAGTCACGACCACGACGCCATCCCCGGCATCGACAGCATTTGCGGCTGCAAGAATTTCCTGCTGCTTCTCGTCCCGGTCATGATCTGCCTCGATCGCGATCGCGATCAGGCCTGGCTGATGCCCGACCACATGTTCGACGGCAGCCAGATATTCCCGGGCCAACCCCCCATGTGCAACGATCACTATTCCGATCAATCCGGCCTCACATCCGGCTTGCGCCGTTCCATTTCGCGATGCCTAATTGACACCTGCTCGCCCGCATCCGCAAGGGCCTTTGCCACTGCCTCGGCCAGTGCAACCGACCTGTGTTGCCCCCCGGTACACCCGAATCCGACGCTCAGATGCGTCTTTCCTTCGTGCCGAAAGGCGGGCAGCAGGGATCGCAGCAACTCGGTGACCCGTTCGAAAAACGGCAGATACTGAGGATCGGCATGTACGAAAGAGGCCACGGCCGGGTCGCGTCCATTCGACGCTCGCAACGTCGGTTGCCAATAGGGGTTGGCCAGAAACCGGCAGTCGAACACCATGTCCAAGCCCCGCGGCAGACCCCGCTTGAACGAAAAACTTTCGATCGAGATGGCCAGCATGCTGCCGTCCGACGGGGCGAACCACCGTTCGACCTCTCTGCGCAGCTGGTGGACATTCAGGGCTGTCGTGTCGATCAGCGTATCGGCCGCTTCACGAATGGGCCGCAACAGTTCCAGCTCACGCTCGACCCCCGCCAAAGGGCTGGAACCCGGGGACATCGGATGGCGGCGCCGCGTTTCCGAGAACCGGCGCAGCAGGACGTCGGCGCTGCAATCCAGATAGAGGGTGGTCACCTGAAAACCGTCAAGGCCGCTTAACCTCTTGGAAAGATCAAGAAATCCCTCGGTGGAGAAGTCCCGGTTGCGCGCGTCGAGTCCCAGCGCCAGCGGACGACGCAACGCCGGCCCGTCGAGCAGGCGCATCAATAGGCCCATGGGCAGGTTATCGATCGCCTCAAAGCCGAGATCCTCTAGCACGTTGATCGCCGTGGAACGCCCCGCGCCGGACGGCCCTGTCACAAAAACGACCTGAGATGTCTCACTCATGGAAATAGCGCTTCGGGGGCTGCTCGCCCCGCCTTGAGAAGTTGGATCAACGATGCTGCTAAATGGGGGACATCCGGTCGAAAAAGCAAGGGAAGCGAATGCCTCAACAGGAATATTTCGCGAAATTCGGGCAATCTCTGCGGTTCAGGCCGGTCCAGATCCAGCACATGGGTAAGTCGGACCGGGCCGACCGTCTCGGCCCGCAAAAGGCCAAGTCCGCGCGCCTCGATCAAGCCCCGTATGGTATCGGGCGCATCGGCCAATATCCCTTGTCGTGTGGCGCCGAGCGAGACCCGGTCATCCGAAACAAGGCACGCGCCCAGCGCCATCATCTCAAGCGCCAGCGCTGATTTTCCCGCACCCGAAGCACCCGTGATCAGCAGGCCACACCCGGCGACCGCGACACAGCTGGCATGGATCACAGCCTGCTCACGATCCTTCAGGCCTAGGAGGGCAGCGGGTTCCACGGGCTCAGATCGGCAAACCCACGACAAAGCGGGCACCGAGCGGATCCGAGGTGACATCCGCCTCGGTCGGGCGGATGTTCTCGGCCCAGATCACGCCGCCATGCGCCTCGACAATCTGTTTCGAGATCGCAAGCCCAAGGCCGGAATTGTTGCCGAAATGCTCTTCGGGGCGCTGTGAATAGAACCGTTTGAATATCTTCGACAGCGCCTCGTCCGGGATGCCCGGGCCGGTATCCTCGACCACGATCAGCACGCGATTGGCGCGGTGTCGCGCCCAGACGCGGATCGCGTCCCCGTCCTCGCAAAAGGAAATCGCATTGGTGATCAGGTTGACGAAAACCTGCGCCAGCCGCGCCTCGAGCCCCTGGATCATGATCGGGTCGGGCGGCATGTCGGTGATATAGTCGATGCCTTTGGAACGCGCGTCCTCGCCCAGATACTGGTTGAGATTGTCGAGCATAGTCAGAAGGTTGAAAGATTGCTCCTCTTCCTTGACCAGTTCGGCGTCCAGCCGCGAGGCGTTCGAGATGTCGCTGACCAGACGGTCCAGCCGACGCACGTCATGTTCGATGACCGACAACAGCTTGTCGCGCTGATCCTCGCGCCGGACCATGCGCAGGGTACCCACCGCCGATTGCAGGCTGGCAAGCGGGTTCTTGATCTCGTGCGCCACGTCGGCGGCGAACTGTTCATTGCCCTCGATCCGGTTATACAGCGCCGAGACCATGCCGCGCAGCGCCCGGCTGAGCCTGCCGATCTCGTCGGGGCGTGCCGACAGATCGGGGATGCGAATGCGACCGGGGTTCATCCGCCGAGAGTTGCGGTCGCGCCCCAGTTCGGCGGCCTCGGCCAGATCGGCCAGCGGGTTTGCAATCGTCGAGGCGAGAACAAGGCTCAACCCCACCGAGACCAGCAGCGCGACCACGAACATCTGCAGCACCCGCTCTCGGTCGCGACGGGCCAGCGCGTCGATCTCACCCGCCGGGCTCGCCATCGCGACGGCCCCGATGGGTGTTCCAGCCTGCAAGATCGGTGTCGCCGCCGCGATCACGGTTCCGCCTGCGGTGTTCAGAACCGTTTCGACACGGGTCTCTCCCTCAAGCGCGCCGGGCAGGAGCAGTGCAATCTGCGTCTCGAGCGACGGCGCCGTGCTGTTGGGTGCACCGGCAAAGACCGAGGACACCCCCCGCCACAAACCGCTGAGCGCGTCGGTTATGATGGTGCTGCCGGCCTTGTCTTCGAACAAGGCTTGCAGGCCGGGATTGACGTCGACACCCTTGCCTTGCCCGACCATGTTGCGCGCCGCGTCGAACACGAAGACCTCGGCGCCGCGGCGCAGGCTAAGACCCTCGAGCGTCGCGGCCACATCCACCCCGTCCCCGGTAGCCAGGTTCACCGGGGCGCTTCCGGTTATCTGCGCCTCGAACACATCGGCGACGAGCTGCGTCTCGCCGACCAGCGCACCGGCGCGCTGCACCACCAGCCCGTCACGCGCATCATTGAGATAGAGAATTCCAGCAACCAGAATGATCAGTGCGATAAGGTTGAAGGTGATGATCTTGCGTGTCAGCGGCGAGCCACGCAGCGAAAACAAGCTGCGCCGGGCCCGCTTGACCCGCAACTCTCTGGACACGGTGCTTTGCGGGGCGACCCAGTCGTCGCCCAGCACAACGTCACCGCTGCGATCGCTTTCTGAGGTGCCGGTGTCGCGCACGCGCTCCCCCTCGAGGCGCCCGATCCCGGGCGGTTATTCTTCGTTATATCTGTAACCGATCCCGTACAGCGTCTCAATCGCTGCAAAATCCGGGTCGGCGCTGCGCATCTTCTTGCGCAGGCGTTTGATATGGCTGTCGATGGTCCGGTCGTCCACATAGACCTGATCGTCATAGGCCACGTCCATCAACTGGTCGCGGCTCTTGACGAAGCCGGGACGCTGGGCCAGCGCCTGCAGCAGCAGGAACTCGGTGACGGTCAGCGACACATCCACCCCTTTCCAACTGACCGCATGACGCAGCGGGTCCATCCGCAGATGGCCCCTTTCCATCACCTTGGTCTCGCTTGTGGTGGTGCCTGCGGCATCTCCCGCGACCGCTTCCTGCCGCCGCAACAGCGCGCGAATCCGCTCTACCAGCAGGCGCTGCGAGAACGGTTTCTTGACGTAGTCGTCTGCGCCCATGCGCAAGCCCAGAACCTCGTCGATCTCGTCATCCTTCGAGGTCAAGAAGATCACCGGCATCTGGGTTTTCTGGCGCAACCGCTGCAACAAATCCATCCCGTCCATGCGCGGCATCTTGATATCGAGCACGGCCATGTCCGGCAATTTCTTGTTGAACGCGTCAAGGGCGGCTTGACCATCGTTATAGGTTTCGACTTCGAATCCCTCGGCCTCGAGAGTCATCGAAACGGATGTCAGGATGTTCCTGTCATCATCAACCAAAGCAATCTTTGACATTATTGAGTGCCCCTATACTGCTCGCTTCTGCCTTATTTTTTCCTCATTCATCGCTCTTTTAGCTTTGCGAATCAATCTGAAACTGCGAATCGCCGGTTCGCTGTCCACAATTGGTGCAAAAAAATCCTAACGCGATCTGAATTATCGCCCCGAAAAATGGCGCGAATTTCATGGTTGCGCTAAACTAAGCCTTGGTTGCGCTAACTGCGCCAAAGCGTCCTGTTCATGTCCCAAAGCGTCATGTTAAGACCCCGCTCACCGGCCGATTTGCCGGGTCCAAGCCCCAAGGGCGTAAGCAGGCCCACGCGGTTCGCGCGCCGACACACGGAGAAAAACGCATGACATCTGGACGGGTTAACCCGCAATTCCGCCTCGAAGATCAGGGCATCGAGGGTCTGGGCAATGTCTATTACAACTTCATGGAACCGGCGCTGATTGAAGCGGCGCTGAAGCGGGGTGAGGGAACGCTGGGCAATGGCGGCGCCTTCCTTGTCACCACCGGCAAGTTCACCGGTCGCTCGCCCAAGGACAAGCACGTGGTCAAGACCGCCAGCGTTGCCGACAGCATCTGGTGGGAAAACAATGCCGAGATGACCCCCGAAGGGTTCGACGCGCTTTATGACGACATGCTGGCCCATATGAAAGGCAAGGACTATTTCGTTCAGGATCTGGTCGGCGGCGCCGACCCGGCCTATTCGATCAACGTGCGCATGGTCACCGAACTGGCCTGGCACAACCTGTTCATCCGCCATCTGCTGCGCCGTCCGGCGCGCGAGGATCTGAACGAGTTCGTCGCTGACTTCACCGTCATCAACTGCCCCAGCTTCCAGGCCGATCCGGCCAAGCATGGCTGCCGCAGCGAGACCGTGATCGCGATGAATTTCGACCGCAAGCTGATCCTGATCGGCGGCACCGAATATGCGGGCGAGAACAAGAAATCGGTGTTCACGCTGCTGAACTACATGCTGCCGGAAAAAGGCGTGATGCCGATGCACTGCTCGGCCAACCATGCGGTCGGCAACCCGGTCGACACCGCGGTGTTCTTTGGCCTCAGCGGCACCGGCAAGACCACGCTGTCGGCCGATCCGGCGCGCGTGCTGATCGGCGATGACGAGCACGGTTGGTCGGATCGCGGCACCTTCAACTTCGAAGGTGGCTGCTATGCCAAGACCATCAACCTCAACCCCGAGGCCGAGCCGGAAATCTACGCCACAACCACCAAGTTTGGCACCGTCATCGAGAACATGGTGTTCGATGAAGAGACCAAGGAACTGGATTTCGACGATGACAGCCTGACGGCCAACATGCGTTGCGCCTATCCGCTGGAATACATCTCGAACGCCTCGGCCTCGGCCCTGGGCGGGCATCCCAAGAACATCATCATGCTGACCTGCGACGCCTTTGGCGTGCTGCCGCCGATCGCGCGGCTGACCCCGGCGCAGGCGATGTATCACTTCCTGTCGGGCTTCACCTCCAAGGTGGCCGGAACCGAGCGCGGAGTGACCGAGCCGCAGCCGACCTTCTCGACCTGCTTCGGTGCGCCCTTCATGCCGCGCCGTCCCGAGGTCTATGGAAACCTGCTGCGCGACAAGATCGCCCGTCACGGCGCGACCTGCTGGCTGGTCAATACCGGCTGGACCGGCGGCGCCTATGGCGTTGGCAGCCGGATGCCGATCAAGGCCACCCGCGCCCTGCTGACCGCCGCGCTGAACGGCTCGCTCAACAATGCCGAGTTCCGCAAAGACGGCAATTTCGGCTTTGACGTGCCGGTATCGGTGCCGGGCGTGGCCGAGGTTCTGCTGGACCCGCGCCGCACTTGGGACGATCAGGCGGCTTTCGACAAGCAAGCCGCCAAACTGGTGCAGATGTTCGCCGACAATTTCGAACAATATGTCCCCTATATCGACGAGGACGTGAAGGCCGTCGCCATCGGCTGATCGGTTCGAAACCAGATCAAGGGCCCCGCCACCCGGCGGGGCCTTTTTCGTTCAGTGGTGCCGCCCGCCCTGACGCTCCAGTTCCTTCTGGATCAGCAGCGGGTCGATTTCGTCCAGCGGGCGGTTCGATTTCACCGATAGCGCCGCCGCAATCCCCGCGCCCTGCCCGGTCACCGCGCAGCAGGCCATGTTGCGGGTGGCGGCGTGGCTGATCCGGTCGCCGCCGGTGATGCGGCCCGCGACCAGCAGGTTTTTCACCTTGCGGGGCAGCAGGTTGCGATAGGGCATCTGGAAATAGCGTCCGGTGGTGGGCAGGATCAGGATGCCGTAGCCGTCAATGAACTCGGGGAAGATGCCGATAGAATCCTCGAACCGACCCTGTTCGCGCACATCCGTCTCGGTCATGTTGTAGAGACAGTCGACCTTGCGGGTATCGCGGATACCGATCGACATGCCGAAATTGCGCAGGCGGATATTCTCGCAGCCGGGCGTATAGCGGCGCAGCGCCTCGATCGCCAACATGGTCTGGCGGCGGCCCTCGATCTCGTAGGTGGTCAGGCTGTCGGGATCTGTACCGTCGCAGCCATCGAGATGGATGAGGTTCATGTAGGTAAGTTCGCCGGTGTCATGCACCGCCCCCCATGTGCCCGAGATCGTGTTCAGATGTGGCGGGATCAACCCGTCCCGGATCGCCTGCTGGAACGGTTTCTTGAGGAATGGAGAGAACATGTCGTCCTCTTTCCCTGAGGTCTCGATATTCCATTCGCCGCCGCCCCAGTCCTTGTAGGTCTGCGGATCGGCCTTGATCCCGTCCATGAATCGCTGCTTGTCCACGCCCGCCAGATGAAACATGACCGAGGCCGCCATCATCTGTTCCGCAGGCGTCTTGTGAACGGGCGCTCCGGCGCGGGCCACGACGTCGGCATCGCCGGTGGCGTCGATCACCCTCTTGGCCAGGATCGCCTCGCGCCCGGATTTCGATTCGGTGACGATGCCGATGATCGTGTCGCCCTCCATCAGGGGTGCCACAAAGAAGCGGTGCAGCATGGGGCGGATATTTGGCTCGTCCAGCACCATCCGGTCGGCGACCAGCTTGAACCCCTCGCTGTCGATCTCGTGGCTCAGCGACTGGCTTTCCGGTACGGCGGCACCCATTTCCTTGGCCTTCTCCTCGAACTCGCGGGCGATGCCATTCGATTCGATGGTCTGTTCGTGGCGATACCAGTGCATCCCCTCGACCCCGACCACGGTCAGGTTGCCTCCGAAACAGCCGAACCGTTCAACCAGCGTGACCTCGGCGCCAGCCCGCGCCGCAGCCAGGGCCGCGGGCAGGCCACCCGGCCCCGAGCCCACCACCAGCACATCGGTTTCATGTACGATGTCGATTTCGCGCGCCGGTTCGGAGATGCGTCTGGCCATATGTGCCCCTTGTCGAGAATCTGTTGAAAGCTCGCCGCAGCTTTCGCCCAACTGAGACAGGTTCTCGTCGCCCGCGCGACCGATTCTCTTCCATTTGCGACGTTTTCTGCACCCGGTCGGGCAAACTGCCCGAAAAAACTCTCGGGGTTAACAGAAATAACACCCGTAAGTCATACGCCTGTTACACGTGTTTGTTTTTTGTGGATTAATGACGGCATTTGTGTGTTTCATTCCCCATGTCCGATGCAGACCCCAAACTCCCCCATCGGGGCCACGAACTTCTCGACGTTCTCGCCCGCCTTGGCGGGTCCGCGCGCAACGCCCAGATCGCGCAGGTGATGGACGTCTCAGAAGAGACGGTCCGCCGCCTGGTCAAAACCCTGGCCAAGCAGAGCAAGGTCGAACGGGTGCATGGCGGCACCTACCTACGTGGCTCGCAGGACGCACCGATGTATTCCGGGGCGCTGGAACAACAGCCCAAGGAAAAGACCCGCATCGCCAAGGGTGTACTCGAGCTGATCCGAGACGGTATGACACTGTTCATCAATGTCGGCTCGACAACCACATATGTCGCCGAACAACTGCGCGAACGGCGCGACCTGACAGTGGTCACCAATTCAATCTCGACAGTCGCGTCGCTGGCAGAACACAATGGTAGCCGCGTGTTTCTTGCCGGGGGCGAGGTGTCGCGCTCGGAACGGGGGTGTTTTGGCCGCGCCACCGAGGAGTTTGCCCGCCAATTCGCCTTTGACGCTTTGGTGATCGGCGCCGATGCGCTATCGCCGGAACTGGGCGTGCTTGCCGCCAATCCGCGCGAGGCAGATCTGACCCGCGCGCTATTGGGCAATGCCAGCCGTGTGATCGTGGCCGCCGATTTCCGCAAGTTCACCGCCCTTGCCCCCTGTATCGCCGCACCGATAGAGGCCGTTACCGACCTGGTGACCGACGCCGCACCGCCGGATGCGCTGCAAGACGCTCTCGACCGTTGCGGGGTGGCTACGCACCTCGCAACAAAATCGGGCCGTATCACGACCCGGACACCGCCGCCCCGGGACAAGGGGCACTCAAACACAAACCACAAAACGCTAACCATTCCGACGGAGGTCTCATGAAACGCATACTTCTCTCCGGCGTCGCCGCCCTGGCCCTGCCCGGCGCCGCGCTTGCCGCCTGTCCCGCCGTGACCGTTGCCGACCCGATGGGGGTCGCCTCGGGCACCTTTCCGCAGCAATACGACCTGGCCGAGTTCCAGTCTGCTGCCGGCTGCACCATGGATTTTGCCGAAAACCCGGCGATTGGTGATCTGAACGCCCGCATCAAGGGCAACCCGGCCCTGCCGCCCCTGGCCGAGCGTCTACCGTCCGAACCGCTGGTCGTCGCCCCCTATGACGGGATCGGCCAGTATGGCGGCCAGTTCGACGCGCTGTCGAACGCCACCGAATCCGGCACCTCGGATTTCCTTTCGGTGCGTCACGTGAACCTGTTCCGCTATTCCGACGATCTGCAAACCGTGGTGCCGAATGTCGCCAAGTCCTGGGAATGGAACGAGGATTTCACCCAGCTGACGGTGCATCTGCGCGCGGGTCACAAATGGTCG
Organism: Ruegeria sp. YKSD163; assembly: GCF_059612905.1. Lineage (NCBI taxonomy): Bacteria > Pseudomonadati > Pseudomonadota > Alphaproteobacteria > Rhodobacterales > Roseobacteraceae > Ruegeria > Ruegeria sp. YKSD163. Next base: position 59,368 of record NZ_JBXWRM010000018.1, on the reverse strand, counting down.
GATGGCGCGCCCTTTACCGCCGCCGACGTGGTGTTCTGGTATGACAACCTGATGATGGACACCAATGTCATGGCCGAGCCCAAGGATTACGCCCTGGCCGGTGGCAAGCCTATGAAGGTCGAAGCCGTCGACGACACCACTGTCCGGTTCACGCTGGAAGCGCCCAAGCCGGGCCTGATCGAGACATTCTCGTTCACCTATGTGCAGCCGTTCCAGCCCAAGCATTTCTTTGGCCAGTTCCATCCGGCGCTGGATTCCAACGCGGATGCAAATGCGCAAGCTCTGGGCTATGAAAACGGCTATGAGCTGATCAAGGCCTATTACGGCAACTCGGACTGGATGGACACGCCCTCGCCGATGCTGACCGCGGGCGACAAGCTGGCCGGGCTGCCCAAGGACACCATGCCGACGCTGGAAAGCCATATCCTGGTGAAGGAAACCACCGAGGGCCGGCACTATGTCGCCAACCCCTATTTCTTCCAGGTGGACACCGCCGGCAACCAGCTGCCCTATATCTCGGAGATGGACGAGACCTATGTGGGTGATGAGGAAGTACGCACGCTGAAACTGTTGAACGGCGAGGTGGATTACAAGTCGCAGGCGGTCAACCTGACCCAGGCGCCGGTGCTGCTGGAAGGCCAGGAAAAGGGCAATTACACGATCGACGTGAAACCGGGCATCGCCAGCGCGACCCTGACCTTCAACGTCACCTCCGAAGACATGGGCAAGCGCGCGATCTTCAACGACGTCCGCTTCCGCACCGCCATGTCGGTGGCCATCGACCGCGATCAGCTGAACGAGGTCGTCGCCTTTGGCCTTGGCACGCCGAACCAGTATATCGGCTTTTCGCCGCGACCTGATTTCATCGACGAGAAATGGGCGAACCACGAGATCGCGTTCGACGCCGACCGCGCCCGCGCGCTGCTGGACGAGATCGGACTGGTCGACAAGGATGGCGATGGCGATCGCGACCTGCCCAATGGCGACCCGTTCGTTTTGGACTGGCAGTTCTCGACCCAGGCCAGTTCCTCGCAGTTGGTGGAACTGATCGCGCAGAACTGGACCGATGTGGGTGTCACCACCACCATCAAAGAGGTCACCTCGGACGAATACCGCTCGTCGCAATCGGCCAACACGCTGGACGTGATGATGTGGGGCAAGGGCCAGCCTGCCGGTTCGATCCTGGGCGATGGCGAAATCTGGGTGCCGCCGTTTGACGGGTATTTCGACGTGCGCACCGGCATGCTCTGGGCCGAGTGGATCAGCTCGAACGGCTCTGCCGGGGTGGAACCGCCCGCATGGGTTGCCGAGCTGAAGGGTGAGCTGGACACCTACCAGTCGAGCGCTCCGGGCACCGAAACCTCGATTGCCGCCGCGCAGAAGATGGTCGAGATCATGACCGGCGAGCTTCTGTTCATCGGCACCATCAACGCCCCGGCCCCGGTCTATCACTCGAACAAGCTCAAGAACTTCCCCGAGTTCAAGACGCAGTCCTACGAGTTCTATCGGACCTATCCCTATCGCCCCGCCCAGTGGTGGCTGAGCGAATAAGGACATCCCGGAAACGGGCGGCACGGCTGCCCGTTTCTCCTTCCCTTCGACGAGGTCTCGATGCTTCATTTCGCGCGCTTCGCCGCCACGCGGGCGGTTATGGCATTGGTCACTCTGGTGATCGTGTCGCTGATCGTCTTTTCGCTGATGGAGCTGGTTCCCGGCGACTGTGCCGAGCGCTATCTGGCCTACAAGAACACCCAAGGGTCAGCCATCACGCTGGCCGATATCGCGGCCGAGCGTGCCCGGCTGGGACTGGATCAACCCTTCCTGACCCGATGGACAAGCTGGCTGGCTGGCGCGTTCCAAGGCGATTTCGGCGATAGCTGCATCCTGCGCGTCGATATTGCGCAACTCTTGGGCGACAAGTTCTGGATTTCTCTCTGGATCTGTCTGGGCGCGCTGTTCGTGGCCTATATGATCGCCATTCCGGTCGGCATCATCTCGGCCGCATCGCGCAATCCGTACCTGAACAACTCGCTGCGTGTGGTCAGCTATCTGGGGCTGGCGATGCCGAACTTCCTGCTGGCGCTGATGGTGATGCTGATCTCGACCGTCTATTTCGGCGAAACGCTGACGGGCCTGTTTTCGCCCGAATACAAGGAGGCACCCTGGTCGGTCGACCGGGTGCTGGACCTGCTGAAACATGCCTGGCTGCCGGTGTTTATCCTGGGTTGGTCGGCCACCGCCTTTGCCCTGCAAACCGTGCGCGCGCTGATGTCGGACGAGATTGGCAAGCTATACGTCACCGCCGCCGCCGCGCGCGGGCTCTATGGCCGTCGCCTGCTGTGGCGCTATCCGGCACGGCATGCGCTGGGGCCGATCGTCAATTCGTTGGGATTTGACCTCAACCGTATCTTCAACGAACTTCCCATCGTGGCGCTGATCCTGACCCTGACCGAGGCCGGATCGCTGCTGCTCGAAGCCCTGGCGCGCTCGAACGACCAGCAACTGGCGGGCGCCATCATTTTCCTTCTGACCGCCTCGATCGTGACGTTGAACTTTGCCACCGACATCCTGCTGGCGGTGATCGACCCGCGCGTGCGCAAGAGCATCCTGAGGTGATCCGATGACAGCCCCAAGCCAGACCGCCAAGGAAGCCTATTTCACCGCCTCGCAGCGGCAGTTGATCTGGGCACGGTTCAAGAAACAGCGCGCCGCCATGGTGGCGGCCACCGTGCTGGTGGTGCTGATCCTGTCGGGCCTCTTTGCCCCCTTCCTGTCGCCCTATGACCCCACGGTCGCGGGGCGGGACAAGGATTACCTGAACGGCGCGCCGCAAATTCCCAAGTTCTGCGACAAGAACGGCTGTTCCCTGCGCCCCTTCCTGCACACGGTCACCCGCGAACGCTCGCTTGCCACCAATTTCCGCTGGGTGGAAAAGGTGAACGAGGATGAACGGCGCTATGTGCAGTTCTTCGTTCAGGGCGACAGTTACAAGCTGTTTGGCTTCATCCCCGGCAACATCCACCTGTTCGGCATGGATCAGGGTTATGTCCACCTGTTCGGCACCGACAGCGCGGGCAAGGATATCTTCAGCCGCACCCTGCACGCGGTCTGGACCTCGCTTCAGGTCGGCACCTTGGGGGTTCTGATCTCGTTCGTGCTGGCGCTCGCCATCGGCGGGATCGCGGGCTATTACGGCGGCATGATCGACAGCGTGATCCAGATGGTAACGGATGCGGTGCGAACCATACCCTCGATCCCGCTCTTCATGGCCATCGCCGCTTTCATCCCGCCGGAATGGTCGGCCGAGACGCGGTTCTTTGTCATTACCCTGATCCTTGGGCTGGTGGGCTGGCCGACGCTGGCGCGGCGGGTACGCACTCATCTCTTGACCGAGCGCAATCAGGAATACGTGCTGGCAGCCCAGCTATGCGGCGCCTCGCCCAGCCATATCATCCGGCGCCATCTGCTGCCCAGTTTCACCAGCTATATCATCGTCGATCTGGTGATCTCGTTTCCTTACGTGGTGCTCAGCGAAACCGCACTCAGCTTCATCGGGCTCGGGCTAAAGGACCCGGTCAACAGCCTGGGCGTGATGTTGCAAAACGTGACCAAGGCCGACGTGCTGCTGAACTATCAGTGGTACTTCATCCCGGTCTTGTTCTTCATCGCGCTGGTCATGGCCTTTGTCTTTGTCGGCGATGGTCTGCGCGACGCGGCCGATCCCTATTCGGAGAGCCGCAAATGAGCCTGATCGACGTCGAGAACCTGACGCTGCAATTCCGCACCGACGAGGGGCTTATCACCGCGGTCGAGGATGTGTCGTTCTCGCTCGCCCCAGGCGAGGTGATGGGGCTGGTGGGCGAAAGCGGTTCAGGCAAGTCGGTGACCGCCAAGGCGCTGATGAAGCTGAACGCCGCCAATGCCGTTTACGACCCCGCTACCCGGATCACCCTGCACCTGGACGGCGGGCCGATGGATGTGATGTCGCTGAAACGCCCGCGCGACATGGAGATCGTGCGCGGCGGCGCTGTCAGCATGATTTTTCAGGAACCGATGGCCAGTTTCGCGCCCGCGATGACCATCGGCAGCCAGATGGTGGAACAGCTGCTGATCCACACCGATCTGAGCAAACGCGCCGCGCGCGACCTGTCTATCGAGATGCTCGACCGGGTCGGCATCTCTGATGCGGCCAGCCGGTTCAACCAATACGCGTTCGAACTGTCCGGCGGCATGCGCCAGCGCGCGATGATCGCCATGGCACTGTCGACGCGGCCCAAGCTCCTGATCGCCGACGAGCCGACCACGGCGCTGGATGTGACCATCCAGGCGCAGGTGATCGACCTGATGAAGGATCTGGTGGCCGAGTTCGGCATGGGCATCATCTTTATCACCCATGACCTGGGCGTGGTGGCACAGACCGCCGACAAGGTGGCGGTGATGTATCTGGGCCGCATGGTCGAGCAGGGCCCGGTGCGCGAGGTGATCCGCAACCCGCGCCACCCCTATACCCGGGGCCTGATCGACGCGCTGCCGCAACTGGACGATCTGGACAAGCCTTTGCAACCGGTACCGGGCGACATCCCCTCGCCGCTGGAACGGCCCGACGGCTGCGTGTTCCACACCCGTTGCACCCGGATCATCGGCGATATCTGCCGTACAGCGGTGCCCGGCTGGGCCGATACCGGCCCGGATCACCGCACCGCCTGCCATCTCTGCCATCAGGACACCGCCGCATGACCGAGGAACTGCTGATCGAGACCCGCGACCTGACGGTGGGCTTTCCCGTCGGCGGGCGCCTCTTCAACAAGAAGACGCTCAAGGCGGTGGACGGGATTTCCATCGGTATCCCGCGCGGATCGTTCTTCGGCGTGGTGGGCGAAAGCGGCTCGGGCAAGACCACGCTGGGCCGGGCGCTGCTCAATGCGGTGCCGATCACCGGCGGCCATGCAACCTATGACGATGGCGAGGTGCGCTATGACCTCGCCACCCTGTCGGGTGGCGAGCTGAAGGATTATCGCAAGCGCGCGCAGCTGATCTTTCAGGATCCTTATGCCGCGCTCAGCCCGCGCATGACCGTGCGCGACATCATCGCCGAACCGCTCGAGGTGATGGGGCTGACCGCCTCGCGTGAGGAAACCGATGCCCGCGTGCGCGAGATCGCGGCGAAATGCCGGTTGAACCTGGAACATCTGCGCCGCTTTCCGCATGCCTTCTCGGGCGGGCAGCGGCAGCGGATCTCGATCGCGCGCGCGCTGGTATCGGGGCCGCGTTTCGTGGTGGCCGACGAATCCGTCGCCGCGCTGGATGTGTCGATCCAGGCCGATATCCTGAACCTGCTGAAGAACCTCCAGTCCGAGCTGGGCCTGACCTATATGTTCATCAGCCACGACCTGAGCGTGGTGGCCCATAGCTGTGACCATGTGGCGGTGATGTATCTGGGCCGGATCGTGGAAAGCGCGCCGACCCGCAAGCTGTTCGCAGCACCGCGCCACCCCTATACCAAGGCGCTGTTTTCAGCGATCCCGTCGCTCGACCCCGATGACCGGGACCGTGCGCAAAGGCTTGAGGGTGAGATCCCCTCTCCCACCAACCAGCCCCCTGGGTGCAAGTTCCACACCCGCTGCCCGCATGCGACGGACCTGTGCAAAACACGCGAACCCGTGTTGCAAACAGAGGGCGGCCACGCGGTTGCCTGCCACCGCTGGCAAGAGCTTCTTTAGACTGCGGTTTTTACGAGGGTTGCGCTGCAGGATCGCCTGAACGGGTCAGGCGCCTCCTTCACCTGTCCCAGAAAGCGATTGCTTTTTTAATTTGTTAGCGCTAACAGATTCTCAACTGAGCCAACCGGGCACATCGATGGAGGAAGGCATGACACTGAAAGTGGCAATCAACGGCTTTGGCCGCATCGGTCGCGGGGTGCTGCGGGCGCTGGTCGAAAGCGGCGCCGATGATATCGAGGTGGTGGCGATCAACGATCTGGCCAGCCCCGAAACCCTGGCGCATCTGCTGAAATACGACAGCGTGCATGGCCGTCTGCGGGCGCGGGTACTGGTCGAGGGCGACCGCATGATCGTGGGCCGCAACAGCATCCGCCTGACAGCGATCCGCAACCCCGAGGATCTGCCCTGGTCCGATGTGGATATCGCTTATGAATGCACCGGGCTGTTCACTGCGCGCGAACAGGCCGCGCGGCATCTGGAGAACGGGTCGAAACGGGTGCTGATCTCGGCCCCCGGCAAGGAAGCGGACCGTACCGTGGTCTTTGGCGTCAACGACAATACGCTGACCGCTGACGATCTGATCGTGTCCAATGCCTCGTGCACCACCAATTGCCTGGCACCGGTGGCGATGGTGCTGGACCGCGCCTTTGGCATCAAGACCGGCTACATGACCACGATCCACGCCTATACCGGCGACCAGCCGACCCATGACACCGCGCATCGCGATCTCTATCGCGCGCGGGCGGCCTCGGTCTCGATGATCCCCACCTCGACCGGCGCGGCGCGCGCCATTTCCGAGGTGCTGCCGCATCTCAAGGGCCGGCTCGAAGGCTCGGCGATCCGGGTGCCTACGCCGAATGTCTCGCTGGTCGATCTGAGCTTCGTTCCCGAACGCCCGGCCACCCGCGAGGCGGTGAACGACGCCATCCGTACCGCTGCCCAAGGGCCGCTGGCCGGTATCCTCGCTTATGAAGAGGATCCGCTGGTCTCGGTCGATTTCAACCATGACAGCCATTCCTCGTGCTTTGCCGCCGCCCAGACCAGCGTCACTGCGGACGGGCTGGTGCGCGTGGTCAGCTGGTATGACAACGAATGGGGCTTTTCAAACCGGATGTTGGATACCGGGCGCCGGATCGGCACATTGCTGGTCGCCCCCCAACGGCTGGCGGGTTGAGCCATCTGGCCGGGCCCCTTTCCCTCTCCTCTGGGCCCGGCCTCTCTTGCCCCCGCGCACATGACGCGCCAGACTCGGGCCATGAGCGACACGCGCCCGCCCCCCGTCTACAAACTGCGCCTCGTTTTTGGCGAAACCGGCATGATTGGTCCGGGCAAGGCGGCGTTGCTGGACCATATCGCGCAAACCGGTTCGATCGCGGCGGCTGGGCGCGCGATGGGAATGAGTTACAAGCGGGCCTGGCAATTGGTCGAGACGATGAACGCCATGTTCCGTGACCCGGTGGTGACGCGTGCTCGAGGCGGTGCCCAAGGTGGCAGCGCCACCCTGACCCCGACCGGGCAAGAGGTTCTGGCCGCCTACCGCCGGTTCGAAACCGCCTGCCACAGCGCGGGCGCCCCACATGCGGAACATCTGCAATCCCTGCTACGAAAGGACGAGACCGGCAGTTAGCCCTTGCACCTGCCCGCGCCCATAGCGATATTTCCATCCAGACATATCGCTTGCCGGAGCCGTCGTTGACCCTTTCCCTGTTCCTTCGTGCGCTCACTTGCGCCCTGCTGCTGGCCGGACCTGCGCACGCGGAACAGATCACCGTCTTTGCCGCGGCCAGCCTGAAAACCGCGCTGGACGAGATCGCCACCGGGTTCGAGGCAGCGACAGGAAACAGCGTTGCTCTATCTTTTGCCGGATCCTCGGTTCTGGCGCGTCAGATCGGGCTGGGCGCACCAGCTCAGGTATTTGTCTCGGCCAATCCCGGCTGGATGGACTGGCTGGCTGATCAGGGCCGAATCGACCCTGCCAGCCGGCGCGACCTGGTGTCAAACCGGCTGGTTCTGATCGCCCCGGCGGGACACGCGCCTAACGGAACCCCGGCCGATCTGACCTCCAGCACCGGACGGATCGCCATGGCGCTCGTCGAAGCGGTGCCAGCGGGAATTTATGGCAAGGCAGCGCTGACTCATCTGAGCCTGTGGGACCAACTCGCACCGCGCGTCGTCCAGACCGACAATGCCCGCGCCGCGCTGGCGCTGGTGGCCACCGGCGCCGTGCCCTTTGGCATCGTCTATGCCACCGATGCGCGCGCCGACCCGCGCGTCACTCAGCTGATGACCTTTGCCACCGACAGCCATCCGCCGATCCTGTATCCAGCCGCATTGGTCGCGGGACAAGAGAATGCCGCGGCGCGTTCCTTCCTTGTGCATCTGTTTGGCACCGAGGCGCAGGCGGTCTTTGTCCGGCATGGTTTCCTGCCGGTGGAGGATTGACCCATGGCGTGGCTCGGCCCTGATGAATGGCAGGCGGTGGCCCTGTCGCTGAAGGTCTCGGCCTGGGCGACGGCGCTGTCGCTGCCGCTTGCGCTTCTCGTGGCGCATGCGCTGGCACGCGGGCGGTTTCCTGGCAAGACGCTGCTCAACGGGCTGGTGCACCTACCGCTGATCCTGCCCCCGGTGGTCACCGGCTATCTGCTGCTGCTCAGTTTCGGCCCCACCGGCACGCTGGGTCAGGCGCTGGCCTCGCTTGGTCTGACACTGGCCTTTCACTGGACCGGGGCGGCGCTGGCGGCTGCGGTGATGGGTTTTCCGCTGATGGTCCGCGCCATCCGCCTGTCTATCGAGGCGGTTGACCCGAAACTGGAACAGGCCGCCGCCACGCTGGGTGCCTCGCGCATCTGGGTATTTGCCACCGTCACCCTGCCCTTGATCCTGCCTGGCCTGATCGCCGGGGCGATCCTTGGCTTTGCCAAGGCGATGGGAGAGTTCGGGGCGACGATCACCTTTGTTTCGAACATACCCGGCCAGACGCAAACTGTGCCCTCGGCCATCTATGCCTTCTTGCAGGTGCCGGGCGGGGAGAGCGCCGCGGCGCGGCTGGTGTTGATCTCAGTCGTGCTGGCGCTGGGGGCGCTTCTGGCCTCAGAGGTACTGGCCCGGCGCGCTGCCAGACGGGTGGCGGGCATATGAAGCTTGAAGTTGAACTGCGCCATCCGATGCAGGGTTTCACACTGGACGTGGCCTTTGCAGCGCCGCCTGGTCTGACCGTACTGTTCGGGCGCTCGGGCAGCGGCAAGACCACGGTGATCAACGCGGTGGCCGGTCTCTTGCGCCCCGAACGGGGGCGTGTCGCGCTGGGGGACCAGTTTCTACAGGATAGCGCCAGTCGAATCTGGCTGCCGCCGCATCGTCGGCGCATGGGTTATGTGTTTCAGGACGCGCGCCTGTTCCCGCATCTGACCGTGCGGCAAAATCTGGGCTATGGTCGCTGGTTCTCAGGCCGGGCCGGCCCTACCTCGCCTGCACAGGTGATCGAGATGCTGGGGATAGGCTCTTTGCTAGACCGCCGCCCCGGTGCCCTGTCGGGAGGTGAGCGTCAGCGGGTCGCGATCGGCCGCGCGCTCCTGTCCAATCCGCGTACGATCCTGGCGGACGAACCGCTCGCCGCCCTGGACGAGGCGCGCAAGGCCGAGATCCTGCCCTATCTGGAAAGGCTGCGTGACGAGACCCGGATCCCGATCCTCTATGTCAGCCATTCCGCCGCCGAGGTCGCCCGGCTGGCCACGACCGTCATCGTGCTACAGGACGGTCGCGTGATCCGGCAGGGCAGCGCCGCCGAGGTGTTGGCCGACCCCGCCGTCACTCCGCTGGGCGCCCGCGCCGCGGGCGCGATCCTGACAGCGCGGGTGATTGCCCATCACACCGACGGCCTGACCGAACTTGAGGCCGGAGGCGAACGCCTGTTCCTGCCGCGCATAGCACAGCCCGAGGGCACGGCGCTGCGCCTGCGCATCCCCGCGCAAGAGGTGATCCTGTCACGCCAGCGCCCCGAGGGGCTTTCGGCGCTTAATATCCTGTCCGGTCATGTAGCGCAGATCCGCAGCGGTGACGGGCCGGGTGCCTTGGTCTCGGTATCCACCCGCGCGGGCACCGTGCTGGCCCGCATCACGCGCCGATCGGCCGCTGCTCTGGAACTGACCACGGGCGCGCCCTGCCACGCTGTCATCAAGTCGGTCGCCATCGCACCCGAGGATATCGGACGCTAACATCACGCGAACGACGAATGCCCCTTGCGCATGTTCCGCCGCTTGGCTAAACCCGCGCGGCACGGGTGATTAGCTCAGTTGGTAGAGCGCTTCGTTTACACCGAAGATGTCGGGAGTTCGAGTCTCTCATCACCCACCACCCTATCCCGTTGAAATCAAATAATAGCCTTGCACCCCGGGGCATTTTCCCATTCTGTGGTTACAGTTTTGGTTACAACAGGTGTCATCATGACAGGCAGAGTTCGTCACCTGATCAACCGCTCCGGGCGCTATCATGCTAGGCTTGTCGTGCCGAAAGATCTGCGCGAGATCATTGGCAAGACCGAGCTACGACTCCCTCTGGGGGGCGACTACCGACAGGCGCTGAAGCTGCTGCCAGGTGCAGTGACCCAACTTCAACACCAGATCGCCCAAGCTGAGCAGAAGGTCGGTTCAGGAAAGGCACAATCCAGCCCTGTAAGGTATCCGCTGGCACCTGATCAGATCGGTTACAGCCATTACATGCAACGCTTGGCCTTCGATGATCAACTGCGGAACGACCCACGCTATGCCGAAGTCGCAATTGATGATGTGCTGGTCGCGCGGCTGCGCAGCGCGGTGGCAGGCCGCGCCAATGACGCTGAACTTAACGCGTTGGTGGGAGCTCAGATCGAACGATTTCGGGCCGCAGGAAACCTGGAGGCTGAACCAGGAAGCGTGAAATGGCGCGAGATCGCCCGTGCCCTTTGCCATGCCGAGCTAGAGGCGTTGGCAAGGGCCGCTGAGCGTGATGAAGGCGATTTCAGCGGCACCCCTAGCGCCCCGATCATCAGGGACGCCCAACCTCCCGAAAATGCACCAGAGCCGGTCAGCATCAAGCGGTTGTGGGGGGACTATGTTGCCGGACGCAGGCGGGCGGGGTTCATGCGCGACGGAGGAAAGCGGCAGGGGGTTGCAATAGAAAGCCTCCGCAAGTTTGTGAAGCACGACGATGCCCGGCGGATAACGAAGAAAGACATGCTGGCCTGGCGCGATTTCTTGCTGTTGAACCTATCGGCTCGGACGGTGAGCGACATTTACCTTTCGACTGCGAGAACCCTGTTTCGGTGGGCTGTGGACAACGACAGGCTGCCTGAGAACCCTGCTGACACGGTGAAACAGCCAAAGCCGCGCAGCGTAAGGACACGAGAAGCAGGTTATACTTACGCGGAAGCCGTGAAGCTGCTCAAGGCATCTCGCGCGTATGTTCCCCATGCGGATGACCTGGGCCGGATCCGAGAAATGCCAGAACTGACCGCCGCGAAGAGGTGGGTACCGATTATCTGCGCCTTCACGGGTGCGCGTGTTTCCGAGATCACCCAGCTTCGAAAGGAAGACATTCAAGAGATCGACGGACATTGGGTGGTGCGGATCACACCTGAAGCAGGAACGGTGAAGACGGGTGCATTTCGAGATGTTCCGCTGCATCCACAGATCATCAACGAGGGTTTCGAGCCATTTGTGAGCACCTCTAAAACTGGCCCTTTGTTCCACAATGGCAATGACCCCGTGAAATATGAGGCCAAGGCCAAGCGATACTCAAACAGGCTCGCCGAGTGGCTCACTGCAAGCGGGCTGACACCGGAAGGAGTCCAACCCAACCACGCTTGGCGGCACCGGCTGAAGACGCAGTGTCGTGAGCTGGGTATCTCTGACCGCGTAGTTGATGCCATCCAAGGTCATGCTGGAAAGACCGCAGGCGACAGCTACGGCGACGTAACGCTCAAGGCCAAGATAGACGCAATCGGTCGGTTACCGCATTATGATTTGAGTTAGCCAGGTTAGATTTTTTCGGAGTCAACATCGAGATGCACTTCTGAGGGTTCTGTCGATCCCGCCACGAACCCCAACCATGCCGTCGCTATAGCAAAGACATGCAGCACATGCTGCGTCACTCTTGCGAGGATAGCGATGACCAGAAAACCGCACGCAGACACCCGGATGGCGAAATACGTCGAGCGCCGGATACTCGAACTGAAACCGAAGAAGACCCAGGCCGAAATCGCCGCCGCGACCGGCTTCCCGAACCCCAACATGATCACCATGATCAAGCAGGGGATCTCCAAGGTGGCGCTGGAATGCGACCCGGCCTTCCTGATGCGGCTGGCCCTGGAGCAGGCAATCGGGCGCACGGCGGCCGAGGCGGTGGTGGAGATCTTCGGCGATCCTGTCACCATGAACGAACGCGGCTGGATCGAGGCAATCCGCGCGGCCTCGAAAAACACCGATCCCCGGCTGACCAGCAGGTCGCAGGCAGCCATCCAGGCGATCTTCGGGAGATGAGCGTGATGGACGAGACAAGCGACCTGACCCCCAACGAGCGCGCCTGGCTGCGCTTCCTGCGCGAGGTGAGCAACGGGAGAGACCCGAGGCCCACGTTGCGCCGGGTGCAGCTCCTGCGGCGCCTTTGTGCACCCAAGAGGGCCTGACCGGAGCAGGCCACGGATGACCGGTGAGGAATGGCGCAGCCGCGGAACCTCGCCGGATCCCGCACAGTGGCTGGAGGGTTGCATCCGGGTTGACAGAGGGTTGCATCCGGGTTGACAGGCGCCTCAAGAGTACCGCTTGGATGGTTAAAGGCGACCCAAAAAGATCTATAAGCGACACGTCAATTGGCGGTAGGGTTGACAAAGGTTTACATTAAGTTGACAGAAACCGGCTCGAAAACGGTTTTTCCCCAGAGATGTAAACCCTGCGAACCCCCGCGACCCTAGAAAACAAGGGGCTTTCTGATGTGGCAGTTGACGCCTGCTGGTTAGCACCGCGCTAAGATGGCCGGATGTGTGTTCGACGACCATGAAGGCGACGGTGAAACAGTGTTGTGTCAATTGCTGAGAACAGCCTTTCCCAGAGCACCAGGGAAGCGTCAGGGCCAGGTAGAGCAAACAGGAACTTCCTTTCAAGAAGACGCCTTGCGTCATCCGGGCGGTGGCCCTGCGACGAGGTGATGTTGGGGCGGCAGGTGATGAAGGTCGCCACGCTATACCAACGGATCGTCTTGCGGAGCGCAGGAAGGTGGCGCCGGGCAGACACCCTCTCTGGCCGGGCGGCTGCTATCCTCCTGTTTCCGGCAATTCGGTTGCTTTCACCTGTCGGGCAGCCGGGGTGATGTCCCAGGGCGTGGTGTAGCTTTCGGTGGCCATCGGGTTTTTCGGTAGGGTCGGGTTGCTGAGCCAACCTAAACCGAGGGATGCCCTGGAGGATGCAGAACTTCAGGAAGGTGGTCTTGCCGCTCCCGGTCTGGCCGATGACGTAGACATGGCGGCGGCGGTCTTCGGCAGACAGGGAAAGCAGCTCATCGGTCGGGCTCGATGTGCGGTATCCCAAATGCAGTTGTCGTGTGGTGCTACTCATACGCCGAAAGCAGCGCAGGGTTCATACCGTCGACAAGTTGTCGGTGAACCGCGAAGGCAGATACCCGGTCCCGCTGCGATAGCAGATCAGGCGAGGAGGCCGATCCCGGATCGGGCCGGGTTCGTCTAGTTTCGTCCAGGATCTCTTCCTCACCAGTAGCGCCACCGAAGCGACCAAGGATCAGCGGCAGTACCTTTCGGCGCTGATCAACTAGGGCGAATCATCACTGGTGCGTGGACATGCGGCGAGATGGCGCCTTCCAGTGCGCCCCTAGCCTCATACGCAGGGGTTGCATCGTGCGATAATGCAATTTCTAAAATATAAATGCGCTATATTATCGGAGATATACCCCAATATAGCATCCTTTAGGGTAAATTAGTGCACTATTGCTTAGTTTGAAAAATGCATTTATGAAAATTAAATGCACTATGGAGGACGACATGAAGCAGATCAACCCGAGAGCGCTCAAGGCTCTCAGAACTCAGAAGGGCTGGAGCAAAGCAAAACTGGCGGAGGAGAGCGGACTCAAAGCCCGACGTCTGATCGAACTGGAGAACGAGGCGGCAGACTTACACTCCATTCGGGAGGGTAGCTTCGAAGGTCTGTGTCGAGCGCTTGGCGCCACCGAAGCGCAGCTGCTAGGTGAGGAGCCCCCAAGCGATCCGTTGACGCTCAAACGTGTTCCCCTGCACGGCAAAATCACGACCCTAGCGCAGATGAACTATGACCTGATCAGCGAGGAATACGGTGTCAGCACAGACCAGCTGCTCCAGATCGCTCCATTGATGTTTGCGATCCTAGTCGAGGAAAGCTTTGCTTGGCGTAAGGAGCAACTTGAGACTCGAAAGCAGATCCAAAAACTGAAAATACAAGTACTGGAGTCGCTCGACGATCCCGACCCTGATAGTACAGATGGGTACATCGAAGAAGATTTACGGCACGAAGAGGCGGAAATCGCTAAACGTGAAGTGTTTAGTCGGCGGTTGTACAAAGATGATATGACGCACGAAGAAGGGCCTATCTCCGACCGGTTCACGGATTTTATCGCGGCACGAGTTAATGCTTCGGAGGGGCGCATTCGCGCTGACTTGAGGGTTGGATACTTCAAGGGCCGTGACATTCGGGATCCGGACACGAAATACATAGCCGCAGCTGAGCTGCTGGATACCGTAGCCCCCGCAGATCACCCTGAGGCCGCGGCCCTTAACAGGCTTCTCCTCATGTCCGGTCTCGCTCGCCTGCATGACTGCCGCAACGGCTGGACCTCTGAACAGTTCGAAGAATGGCTGAGATCAGAGGTTCTCCCGGAACTTGCGACTGTCATGCCGACTTACGCGCCAGAAGTTTATCGGTTCGACGCTGAAACCGAAGGGCTGAGCACTGAAACCGAAGGGCTGACCCTCGATAAGATGGGATTCCCCATCCGTCTCCGCCGTCGCCGTTCATTCGCGGCAGCGCTCGCGGCTCTGTCGTAGGATGAAGGAGATGAGAATGCTTCTGCTTGAACAGACCAGCCATTCGCTCGCCCGTCTCCGTCAGCGCGGCCTGCGCGATGCCGACGTACAACTAATCCTCGAACTCGGTACCGAGTTCAGGCCTGGGGTGTTCATGTTGACCGATAATGACGCTTACGCGTTGATCGCCGAGCTATCTACATTTGCAGACCCTCGGTATCCTGCTTGGCACGGCATGACTGCGGCCGAACTAAAACGCCGGATCGACGGCCTGCGGGGCGCCACCGTGGTGGCGGAGGGCCGGACCGTCATTACCGCTTTTCACAAGACGGGCCCTCATCTGCGAACGGACCCGCGGCGGGATCCCCGCTGTAGACGGCGGCGTCAACGGCGAGAGGCAGAGCGTCGGCGCCGCTCGTTTCACCTTGGTGCCCACTGGCCTAGCCCCTAGGGGGAGGCTGGTTCGCCGTGGAATTCGCCCCACGCATGGTAACCACTCAGACATGGAGAGCCCTGTTGAAGGATATGTCCGACCCATCCCTCAGCGCCTACAGCGGCGTTGAGTGGTCCGCCCCGGATGACGCGACGATCGAGGGGGAGTTCCCGCTCGCCCCACTCTCCTTACGCTATACGAAGGCGCTACGTCGTCTGCACCTGCGCCTGACGGAAATCTCCGCGCTCGAGACCTGGGGCCAGCCGTCCCGAGGAGGCGCCGACGCGCCGGCACAGGAGCTGATCGCGCGAGGGGAACTCGCAGAGGTGCTGACCGTGTTCGAGCTAGACGGTGGACCGGTCCGTCAGTTTCGGGAAGTACAGAGGGTCACCATCACCGCCTCCCCCCTAGGGGCTCATGCGGACCCCGCATTCCAACAGCGTACTGATCCGGACCTTCCCGAAAAGGCTGGGTCTCGGGGCGTTCTCTTCGTCGATTTCGAGGCCGTCAGAGTTCACGGGGAGCACCCGGATCCGGCTCTGAGCCTCATTGTCTCGATGAGTGAGACCGAGTTTCGCCGGGTTTACGCGATGGTCAGCGCGCGCGCGGAAGAGATCAGAGACATAACCCTTGTCCTGGACGCGGACCTGTTCGGGGATGACATCGGGCCAGATGAGGCGTGGAGCGGATGGACCCCCGAATACGGGATGCTGCGGCCCGCAGATGCGCCTCTGGTCTACGCGCCGGCCCGTTTGGACCGGGTGGACGTTGTTCTTGGGCGGTCTCTGGTCCTGGGAGCCGGAGCTGTCGCGTCCGGATCGATCGTAGACGCCTCGCCCCGGAGGCTGGATCAGCCTGATGACGCTCAAGACCTCATCGCTCGGCGGCTAGGGTGGGTCATCGCGCTGCTCGCCGTAATCGCGCTCATCCTGTTGTTCGGCGTAGGGGAGACAGACCGAATTCAACGTCTTCCGCGCCAGATCGCTGAGCATACCCAGTTCTCCATGCCTGAAACAGCATGGGACGATGTAGCCGGATCGAATAGTTCAGCGTAACATGATCAGGTTAATTCAACCAAATTTCCAAAGGAGCGTAGATGCCTGACGAGACGAGTGTTTGATCCCACGGTTTGATGGTGCGATCCATTCGTTGGAATGGAAGGAAGCACTATGGGACAAGTTCGCCACGGCAGCGCCACGACTACGCACGCCATCCGAGCAGCAATACAGCGATCGCAAGCTTCGACCGCGGCGCTGAGCCGGGAACTCGGCATCAACCCGAAGACGGTCGCGAAGTGGCGCACGCGGGAAACGGTCGAGGATCGCAAGACCGGTCCGAAGGACCCGCGTTCGACCGTTCTCAGCGAGGCCGAAGAGGCGATGGTGGTTGCGTTCCTGGAACACCTCCTGGAGGTGGTTCCTTACCGGGTCCACACGATTCTCACCGATAATGGCATCCAGTTCGCCGACCAGCCCAGGAACCGGAACACTGCATATTCCCGGCAGATGCGCTTCGACATGATCTGCGAAGCCAACGGGATCGAGCACCGTCTGACCAAGCCCAACCACCCGTGGACGAATGGCCAGGTCGAGCGAATGAACCGGACAATCAAGGACGCAACCGTCAAACGCTTTCACTACGACAGTCACGAACAGCTTCGTGGCCACCTCGTCGACTTCATGGCGGCCTACAATTTCGCTCGCAGGCTCAGGACCCTCAGCGGCCTCACGCCCTACGAATACATCTGCAAGATCTGGACTTTAGAGCCAGACAGATTCATCATCAACCCGATCCACCAGATGCCGGGACTGAACACCTAGACCGCGGCTCGATTGATCCAACACAGAGCGTCCCGTTTCCAATATTGTTAGCAGCAAAATGTTGAGGTATTTTTCCTCTCACTAGGAGACCAAAATGGCTTTACCGCTAGTCGCCGTCGTTGCTGCGCTAAATGCAGGAGGACAACTGGTAGCTCATTCCGCAGGGGGCTTGATAGTTTCCAGCGCAGCTGCCGGTGGATATGTAGCCGGAACGTACATCAGTACTGCTGCATTGGCTTCTTTCCTCACCGGCAGCGCAGTCACCCTTGGGACCGTGGGCGTTGCCGCAGTAAGTAGCGCGGCAATATGGGCCTACGGAACGTTCGGGGGTGCCATGGCCTCGGTGATTGGCAGCGCAGGTCTTTTTGGGACTACAGTGGGTGCGACCGGAATCACCGGGTTCCTTATGTCCGTAGGAATTCTGGCTGCTGTCCCAATTTTCGTTCCGATTTTTGTAGGCGTAGGTTTACTGTGCCTATTTGCCCTTATTTCAATAAGCCTTCTTCGAGCGCGTTCTGTCCGTCGACTGAGACAGAAAGTCGTGGAAGCTGATGTAGGCGAAGAACTGCATTTCTCACCTAAAGAAGCAAAAATCGTTGAGCGCATTCTAGGGAGCATCTCGAGACCACACAGCTGGTTCTGGAGGATGTGGATGCAGTTCTTTGGAAGACAGCAGTCAATTCTATAATGCTTTTAGCAGTTGGGGTCTGCTTCCGGCTGGCCTTGGCCTGGGTCTTGCGGAGGCGCTTTGACCTTCACCTGACGAAAGCGACGCGGTGAAGGCCCCTCCCGGCGTCATTGATGTGCCATGGTGGTGGGTGTTGAAACACCGCTACGGATGGGGATCGTCCATGGGAGAAGTTAGCATCATCGGCCTGGATTTGGCCAAGAACGTGTTTCAGGTGCATGGCGCCAGGTCTTACGGGTCGGTTGTGTGTCGTCGCAAGCTGTCGCGGGCACAGCTGCTGAAGTTCCTGGCAGCGCAACCGCCCTGCGTGGTGGCGACAGATTCCTGCGCCAGGACCATCCAATTTTTTGGACGGTTCCGATCGTCGCCAAGGAATGGCTCTGCATGCCAGCAGGGATACACCGACCACCCGACAAAGTTGAGAAGTCTTAGAAAAATCCGTGGAAAGTGATGGGGATGTAGTCTGGAGCCGGCAACGTCCGGGGTCGAAACCTCCCATATCAGGTTGTTTCTCACTGCGGTGTCGAAGTGGCGTAGCGGATTTACAACAATTGGCTCGGTGGGCGGTATGGCGATTGTGAACCAACCGCCTGACGCTAGAGTCCGACGGACCAGAAAGGGAGATCAACATGTCCCTGCGCAGTGATGCAGCGATGGTGCTGTTCTATGACATCGACGGCGATACGGCCGATCACGATGACTGGCACAGTTACGAGCATTTCCACGAGCGGCTGTCGGTGCCAGGGTTCCTGCGAGCTACAAGATGGATCGCGACGGACGGCGCGCCGCGTTACATGGTAATCTACGAGGTCAGTGGCATTGATGTCGCCACCTCACAATCCTATCTCGACCGGCTCAACGACCCGACCGAGTGGACCCGTGCGATGATGCCGAGGTTCCGCGGCATGACGCGCGGCTTCTGCACGGTCGTGGCCAGTTCCGGCTTCGGTCTTGGCGCCGCGGCAATGGCTTTGCGGTTCCGACTGGAGGATGGAACCGAGCCAGCCCTGACCAACTGGTTCGCCACAGAGGTGTTGCCGCCGATGGTGAACCTGCGCGGTATCGCCGGGGCGCACCTGCTGCAGCCGGCCGCACCATCGCCGATGACGCGCGAACAGGCCCTGCGCGGTGTTGACCGGCCTATGCCGTGGCTGGTGATCGTTACCGGCTATGATGCCGCCGCTCTGGACCGGACCATAGCGGACTACCTCGCTCCCGATGCATTGGACAGGCAGGGCGCCACAGACCTCACCTACAGCCGCTATTCCATGCACCACACCGCTGACCGCGACGAGGTGAAACGCACGGCGAAGCCGCCAGTGCTGAGGCCGCAAGGACGCAGGTTGAGCATGTAGGTCTGTTCCGGCCGCAGATAATGACCCGAGCGCCGTTAACCAAACACCGGGTGCCTTCAGTGCCGGTTTTTCGTGCATCCAGCTGGCGGCACATGAATGTGTCCGGAAAGCGCTGGGAGCGCCCAGGGCGCGCGCTTCAACTTCAATGATGTCGCAACACACTAGACGCTGCCAGCGCGCGAGCCAGCCATGCGGCTATGGTCCTGAACACGATGGCTGACACCAAGGCAATGAAAAATTGTATTTACCACTTGCATTGGTAACGCGTTACCGTTACACATAGCTTCAGATGGTAGAGGAGAATCTACAATGGCAATGACGCCTGCTGAAAAGCAAAAAGCGTATCGAGAGCGTAAGAAAGCTGAAGAGCAATCGCTAGGCGACGCAACCTATTCCGTATTGAAGGAACCGTTCTTTAGTTGGCTGGAACGGACCGAGGCATATGGCGATTGGAGTGCAGCGGAAGCCGAATTGAACTTGGCAGCTCTGGAAATGCCGCCATTCGAAGACGACGGCGGACCGCGCCCCTCGGATGATGCCTTCGGCGACGACATTGCCGAATATTATCGTGGTTACAGCGGGTCGATAGGGCGCGCTGAAGCCATGGTTGACCAACTGATCGGTGCGGCGAGTTGCATTGCGGCAGCCATCAACAACTACAAACGCGAAGAAATCGAGGCTCGACTTTCCGAGGTAGAAGCCTCGACCAAGATGGACAAGGCCGAAGCCATGCATGAAGCCGTGCGACTTACCAAGATGCTGGATCAGCTGAAGAAGCAGGCACGAAGGAACTTCCCACAGTGGAAGGTAGCGGGCGTCTGAGCGCCCATAACCGCGGCGTGGTCCCGGCCTAGGAAACTGAAACCACGCCGCATTATGTAACGTCTCAAACATTGGAGAGACATCATGGAAAACAATATCACCACCAACCTGGCAGAAGCAACTCTGACGCAGAAGGAACTGTTTTGGCGGTTTCTTGATGCGCCTTTCTACGAGCGCAGTGAAAGATCGACGCTGATCAACACCCGCACTGTGAGCGAGGTGACCGTCGCAGAAGGGTTCAGCGGTTTCAATTCAGGCATCTGGAACGAGTTGGGTTACGGTTGGAACGATTTGCATCAGTCCCTGCTGGAAGAGCGTCGCGACAGCGAAAGTCCTGTATTTGATCTAGACGAGATAGTGTCGGATCTTGTCAGCCAGCTGCGCGATTTAGTGAACTTGCAGCGTGGTTTCGATGAGCTTTGTTCGGCCTCACGCACTGAAGAGCCGGATGACAATGCATCTGATGAAGAAATCCGTGAATGGGAAGACAGCCCCCGCTATGTTCTGACCGAACGCAAGGTCCCCGGTTAACTCCTTGAAGAAGGGGAACCGCGCCTAAGCGTGATCGCCGGGCGTGACCCCGACCAGATCTTCAGGTTCAGAAAAACTGAACAGGCGTGATGCCAGTTGCCCGGGTTGGGAGACTTGGCAATGTCACGCGGCGTCTGGACGGGTGGGCGCATGGATTGAGGACGTGGAAGAAATACGCTCCGTCTGACACCCGTCATCACTGAGATTTTCAACAAAAGCCCGGCTTTCGGGAATGGAGAAGACATGTCTCTCGACAAGAATGAGCTTGAAGTCCGCCTGCGCCAGTTGGTGCGCATGACCAAACTTATCCCTCGGCCTTTGCTGGCGCTCGAGGCGGAGCTGATGGCCGCGAAATGGCCTGCATACCGTTTCCTCTCGCCGATGAGCGCTACCAGACTGTTCCACTCTGAATACGTGGCGGCCTACAAGGCCTACTGCTCGACCAACATCGACCGCGAGACAGGAGAAAACATCAAGGTGGGGACAAAGCTGCGGTTCCTGACCCCGAATGCGCACCTGACCCAGCTTTGGAAAGCGCGCCAGCTCGCCGACAGCCTCGGTCTGCCCTATCCGGATTACCTCGAATTCGCCTTCAGTTTTGCGGCTGAACGCCGTCGTGCGCACGCCCCGCAGCCCAATCAGCTCGGCCCTAACGACAAGACCCGGGAAGCTTGGTGCAAAAAGCTCGAGGCGTTTTGGACCCCCGAGCGGGCTCGTCTGGCACTGAACCGGATGGAACCGATGGTGCAGTATGCATGCGAGTATGATCGTGGCCTCCCTGCACAGCGCAGGTTCCGTGAGGAGCTTGTCGAGAGCGAAGCCGCATCCGGTTGTGCCCTGGATGGCTTCATTGGGCGCAACGTTGTTTCCCTTCGTTACTTGCGGTCCGAAGATTGCGCGCCGTTGGGCGCGGACGCCGCTGCAGCAGCCCTGGAGCGGGTGAGCCGGGAGCCGGAAGCCCGCTTTTATCCGGCGCATAGTTACGACCAGCCCGGACCGGAGAGCTTTCTGCCGAGTTGCTTCGGACTGCCTGGTATCAAGACTAACGATCCGGTGTACTGCGCCTGTCCTCTCAAGCAGCAGTGCATGATCGCCCGGGACTTTGTCACGGAGCGGGTGAAGGCCGAGACCGGTTCCGATGATCCGGTGGCTGAGAACAGCAAGCGAAAGAACCGGCAGCGAGTCGCGCAGTATCGTGCCCGGAAGAAGGAGGAGGCGAAGATGCACACTTAGCAGTGACCGAAGCATCCGACCGGATGCGGTCATGTAACGGTCCCCTAGTGATAAACGTGTAGTCTGAGAGCAGAAGTAACAGAAATATAGGGTGGCATTACGTTATCCTGAAAGTGTGCCCCTATATTTCCCTGCGTTGACAGGCGCTTTTTTTCTGAACTCACACGAAGAACTAGGAGCCCGTTACAGGCAACCCCTCCGGAGGCCGACAGCGCTACGCGCTGCCTTACCTCCTGCGGAACCCAGTCGCAGGACGCAACAAACCCCAAACAACCACCTCCGGGCGTTCGCTCGGCAGGTTTATTAAGCCTCGAAACCGCCGGCTACGCCGGCGGACCAAATCTTGCACCCCAAAAGGAAACAAATTCCATGGATAGAACTACTCTCACCTTCTCCCCGCAGCAGGAAGCAGCGCTCGACAACGTTGCACGCTGGCTGAAAAGCGACACCAAGACCAAACCGGTCTTCCGGCTCTTCGGATACCCGAAGAAATCCTCCTTCTGGCCTTCGCGAAGAATGCGGCCGAAGAAATGTCGGAACGGGTTGAAGCGCGATCCGGCGTGCCCATCGTGGCGCGGACCTTCCACGCGATTGCCTATGACATCATCGGGATCGTCGAAGGATCGAAGCCTGCGCTGGCCGACCATGCCACCGACGACACGGCGTTCAGCAACCTAATCAAGCAGATCCTGAAGGACCTAGTATATCGCCTGTCGGAGGTGTCGAAGGCGATCATCCAGTTCTTCGCGCATTTTCTGGTCGAGCCCAAGACGGAATGGGACTTCAAGACCAAGCATGACTTCTACACCCACATGGAAGCCCAAGACCTGCGGACGCTGCAGGGCGAGAAGGTCAAGAGTTACGAAGAGCTGCAGATCGCCAACTGGCTTTACGAAAACGGCGTCGACTACGAATACGAACCCCTCTACGAGCACAAGGTTTCCGAGATCGGCAGGCGCGATTACCAGCCCGATTTCCGCCTGACCGAAAGCGGCATCTACATCGAGCATTTCGGGGTGCGTCGTGAGAAGGCGCGGGACGGTACTGAGCGGCTGGTCACGGCGCCCTTCGTGGACCGCGACGAATACCTGGCGGGAATGGACTGGAAGCGGAAGGTCCACGCCGAGCATCAGACCACCCTGATCGAGACCTACAGCTATGAACGGCAGGAGGGGTGCTTGCTGACCGGCCTCGCCGAAAAGCTGGCGCCGCATGTCACCCTGAACCCCCGGCCGGTCGACACCATCTATGACCGGATCGTCGAGCTGAAGCAGGTCGATGATTTCTCCAAGCTCATCGGAACCTTCCTGCGCAAGTTCAAGAGTGGCGGCTACAGCCTCGAGGATTGCGAGACCAAGTCAGATCGGATGAAGCTGGGCAAACGCGCCCGGGCGTTCCTCGATGTCTTCGCGCCAGTCTTCGAGGAATATCAGAAGCGCCTCGAGGGCCGGATCGACTTTGAGGACATGATCCTGCGTGCCGCGCGCTATGCAGAGGACGGTCGCTATGTCAGCCCGTTCCGCCACATCCTGGTCGATGAATTCCAGGACATCTCGCAAAGCCGGGCCCGTCTGGTGAAGGCGCTGAAGGCCCAGCATCCGGATGTGCGAGTCTTTGCCGTGGGTGACGATTGGCAATCGATCTTCCGCTTCGCCGGGTCCGACATCGACCTGATGCGCCATTTCGGGCGGGTGTTCGGGGGCAGCTTCGATGGCGAAGCGGGCGTGCACAGGACCGTCGATCTCGGCCGCACCTTCCGTTCGGTCGACCAGATCGCCTTTGCCGCCCGGACCTTTGTTCTGCGGAACCCCGCCCAGATCGACAAGAAGATCGTCCCGGCTGGGACCGCGACCGACCCGGCAATCAGGGTCGTCTCAGTTTCCAAAGGCGAGGAAGAAGGGAAACTTAACGAGGTCCTTGCGGCCCTGTCTGCCGCCGCGGCGCTGGAGGCCAAGCCCGCGACGGTGCTGCTCCTTGGGCGTTATCGCTTCAACGAGCCAAACATGCAGGGTCTGCGCCGCCGGTTTTCGCGGCTGAAGATCAGCTTCAAGACCATCCATGCCTCCAAGGGGCTGGAAGCCGACCACATCATCCTGCTGAACGCCGACAGCGGGCGCATGGGTTTTCCGTCCGAGATCGTCGACGACCCCCTCCTGTCGCTGGTCTCGCCAGAGGAAGAGGCCTTCCAGAACGCCGAGGAGCGGCGTGTCATGTATGTGGCGATGACGCGGGCCCGTCACACCCTGACGATCCTTGCCTCGAATGCCCGTCCTTCGTCCTTCGTGACCGAGCTTCGCAAAGACCCCGCCTACGGGATTTCGACAGTTCCCGGAGCTGAACCAGAGGCCCACGTCTGCGGCGAATGCGGCGGGCGATTGCTGGGCGTGACCGGGCAGGATGGCCGCATCTGGTACCGGTGCGAACATGTGCAGCATTGCGGAAACCTGCTGCCCGCCTGCCCATCCTGCGGCACCGCCCTGCCACGCCAGGCTGACGGGACGAACGAGGTGCGATGCGAGTGCGGAGCCACCTATCCGACCTGCCCGGACTGCGAAGATGGCTGGCTGGTCGAACGCAGTGGCAGTTTCGGAAAGTTCCTCGGCTGCGTTCGCTATCCGACCTGTACCGGAAAAGCGAAGATCGCGACCGGCAATCAGCAAGCCATCCCCAAGCCACAGCGCCGGAGAAGGATCTGATACCAGGAAATAATTGTCCCGGCTTTCACCGGCACGCGCGTGCCTGATCCGCATCACGGCGTAATCGGCCGGCAACTCGGTAACTGCCGAGCCTTCCGGAAGCATGGCCAGCTCTTCGGTTGCGCGTGCTTGGAACTCGCGCGTGTACTCCACTACGGGTGGGCAGACGGTCGCGGTTATGGGCTCAGAACTGACCGTTGCGCAGCCGGTCAACAAGCTCGTCGCGATCGCGAGGACGGCGAGCCACCGCCTCCAGCATCCTTCGCTGAACTTCATTGGCTTTCTCCTTGGTGTCTAGGCGTTCCGCCAGGCGACCAGCGCGCTCGCCGGAGCGCTTGAGCGCGAGCAGGAACAGGAGCACCGCGAGAGCGATGGCGCCGTAGCGCAGAGCGGCCCGCATCCACGGGGCGGCGGCGATCCCGGTGAACAGAGCAGCGATCATCGTTGCCACCGTTTCCAATCATCCAACCGCGCGTAGATCGTGACCGCGATACCGCCGAGCGCTGTGGCAATGAACACCCAGCGCAGCGTGTCGAGATAGGGAACCAGCGGCAGGATGGCGGACTGGGTTTCCGCCAACACTTGCTGTGCCACCTCGACACCGGCCGCCCCGAGCGTCGCAACGCCAGCCGCGCCACCGCCCTTCATGGTCCGGCAGCATCAGTTGCATCCAAATCAGGTCAGCACATGGAAGCGGCTGCGCCTCTCGCGTTTTGCGGTTCTGTTCCTCTCCAATGCGATAGACACACGGGGCGAAGTTTTGGCGGGCTTGAAACTCAGCGCATTGGAATAAAGAGGAAAAATCAGACCGAACGGAATTTGGTGAGGTTCGCCCGAATAGAGACGGAGCGCCGTTTGGAGCCCGGAACGAGTGCGGCGCACAGTCTCAGAGTGTTCTTGCACCGGTTTCGTTCCGGTGATTTGTTCATTTTAGGCGGCGATCTTTTTGAAGGCTACGGGTGATTTTCCATCCAGCGCTTAATGGCGCCTGCGGGAGTTATAGAAGCCGTTGATGTAGCCCGCCTTTGCGAGGCAGATCGTGAACGGTGCGACAAAATCTTGTCCATTTCATAGGTGGTTACATGGTTACAAAAAACCATTTAAGCTATTGAAAATACTTATATCGTGCAGAATTCGAGTCTCTCATCACCCACCATCCCCGCATGAGACACACGCGTTCGCCGGCCTCGGAACGCCACATAGAATCAAAAAAAGCCCGATGCCTTGCGGCACCGGGCGTATGTCTTGAAAGAGCCTTTTGGCTGCCACCACTCACTCTAATCGCAGCCCTATTAGGCGATCTACTCTAAAGAAATCCAGATTTGTGTCAATATGATACCCCTCGAAAACTTGGCAGCTAGCCTGTTGTGCTATAAAACTGTGCAAAAAGCCGCTCAGAAAAATCAGGACCACTTCCCCGAATGCAGACCCTCTCGAAGCTGGCGGAACTGCGCCGATTGTTGCACAGCATGGAACGTACACTTGGCCTGCAAGACCTGAGTCCGGTCGAGCGAGACATCTACTACGCGGCCAGCGAGTTGTCAGAAGATGACAGCCGGGTCCGTACCGTCGGGTTGATAGAACACGCACTTCTTGAAACGGTATCGCGGCCGACTTTCTTTCGGGCGCTGAAATCTCTGGTCAACAAGGGATACCTTACGCAATGCAGCACCATGAACCGGGGCTGCTATGTCGTCCGCTCTCCAGATAGCTGAGCCCGCACATGGGCACTAAAGAGGGCAGTTTAGGCCAGCTGGGCGTCGAAACAGCCGTGGTTTCGGGCGCATATTTTGCCACGATCCTGATAACTTTCGAACTGGTACTCCCCCTCCAGAGCCTGATCTTTCCCGAGTATTCGAGCCGGGCCAGCCTGCTGTTCCTGCCGCATGGGGTCCGTGTCCTTTCCGCGTGGCTGCTGGGATGGCGCGCGATCCCGGCCCTGCTGCCCGGGGTAATTGCCACATTTCTCTATGTTGGCGGCATGGATATACTGCTGCCCAGCCGTCTGTTCGCCATAGCGATAGCAGTTGGCACGGTTCCGGCCTGTTTTCACCTGCTTCGGACCCTCGGATTTGACCTGTTCCCGAACCGCTTGCGCCCGCCCTGCTGGCTGTGCGTGATGGGTGTGGGCATCGTGACCTCTCTGATTATCGCCAGCTTGACCAATCTCGCCTTTGGCAGCGATCCGGTCGAGGCGGTCGCGTATCTGATCGGCGATGTGTCGGGCTTGTTCTTCGGCATGCTGGCACTACTCTATGCGCTTCGCGCCTTTGGTCGGCGTCTCTGATCCTGCGCTGCATGCGCGAAATCATCACGTAATTTTCGGTCCATTTCCTCGCATTCCTCGCATTTTTGTTGCGCTGCATGTGCAAAATGATATGACCGGACGGACCAAGAGAGGATGTGATTCATGGCCCATGACGGACAGGACCCGATGACGATGACCACGCAAACCGTTCTTTTGCCCGACCTTCTCAGCCTGACCGGCGCGGCGCTTGCCCCGGTGGATGCACTGTTCGAGCGCGCCCGCGAAACCGTGCGCGAGATGGTGAGCGAAGGCGGTCGCGTGTCGGGGGCCCTGCTCGACGCCAACCAGACCGCCGCACATGGCCTGTCCTGGCTCGCCACCTACCAACAGTCTCTGCACCAGATGCAGCGCTGGGCCGAAGCATTGCAGGCCGATGGCAAATTCGGCGAGATCGAACAGCTGATTCACCAGATCGCCTTTGGTGAGTACCTGCACCAGCTGGCCGGCGGTATCCCGATGAACCAGGGCGAGGTCGTGCGGCTTCAGGATCTGGGTCTGGGCTGGGACGCCCTGTCGGGCTTCCAGGCCACCGAAGTACAGACCCTGATGGCGAAGGCAAACACCCAGACCGCGCGCACTCGTCTGGTCGAGCTGATGCAGGAGCAGGCCGGCGCCACCATGTTCGGCGCCTCGGGTCTGGACGAAGAGCTGGAGATGATCCGCGACCAGTTCCGCCGCTATGCGGTGGAAAAGGTTGAACCCTTTGCCCATGACTGGCACCTCAAGGACGAGCTGATCCCGATGGAGGTGATCGAGGAACTGGCCGAGATGGGCGTGTTCGGCCTGACCATCCCCGAGGAATTCGGCGGCTTTGGCCTCAGCAAGGCGTCGATGGTTGTCGTTTCCGAGGAACTCAGCCGTGGTTATATCGGCGTCGGCTCGCTGGGCACCCGGTCCGAGATTGCCGCCGAACTGATCATCGCGGGCGGCACCGACGAACAAAAGGCCAGCTGGCTGCCCCGCATCGCCAGCGCCGAGATCCTGCCCACTGCTGTCTTTACCGAGCCGAACACCGGTTCCGACCTTGGCAGCCTGCGCACCCGCGCGGTCAAGGACGAGAACGGCGACTACAAGGTCACCGGCAACAAGACCTGGATCACCCACGCCGCGCGCACCCATGTGATGACTCTGCTTGCGCGCACCGATCCCAACACCACCGATTACCGTGGGCTCAGCATGTTCCTGGCCGAAAAGACGCCGGGCACCGATGCCGAGCCCTTTCCCACCCCCGGCATGACCGGCGGCGAGATCGAGGTTCTGGGCTATCGCGGCATGAAGGAATACGAGCTGGGCTTTGACGGGTTCCACGTCAAAGGCGAGAACCTGCTTGGCGGAGAAGAGGGCAAGGGCTTCAAACAGCTGATGGAGACCTTTGAAAGCGCCCGCATCCAGACCGCCGCCCGCGCCATTGGCGTGGCGCAATCGGCGCTGGATATCGCCATGCAATATGCGCAGGACCGCAAGCAGTTCGGCCGCGCTCTCATTACCTTCCCGCGTGTCGCCAATAAACTGGCGATGATGGCGGTCGAGATCATGATCGCCCGCCAGCTGACCTATTTCAGCGCCTGGGAAAAGGATCACGGCCACCGCTGCGACCTTGAGGCCGGGATGGCCAAGCTGCTGGGCGCCCGCGTGGCCTGGGCCGCGGCCGACAACGGCTTGCAGATCCATGGCGGTAACGGCTTTGCGCTGGAATACAAGATCAGCCGCGTGCTCTGCGATGCGCGCATCCTGAACATCTTTGAAGGGGCCGCCGAAATTCAGGCCCAGGTGATCGCCCGCCGCCTGCTGGGCTGATCCATCTTCAACGGTTTGAAAAGCCCGGCCTTGTGCCGGGCTTCTTCGTTGCCTCAGGTCACCCGCAGGAACCCGGTCAACCCGGTTTTCTGATGCTCGATCACATGGCAATGGAACGCCCAGTCGCCCGGATTGTCGGCCACCAGCGCGATGTCGATCACCTCGTCCTTCAACAGCAGCATCGTATCGGTCCAGAGCGGCGGCAGGCTGCGCCGGTTCGACGCGATCGGCACAAAGGCCAGCCCGTGCAGGTGGATCGGATGAATGTTGGGCGATTCGTTGCGCAGACGCAGCACATAGCTCGTGCCGCGTTCGAGTACCGCCAGCGGCGCCGTGCCCGTCGCCGCATCACCAGCCCAGGCTGTGCGATTGATCGACCAGAACGAATAGCCCATCGTGCCGCAGAACCCGTCATTGGGCGCATCCCCTTCGGGTGTCCAGCCAAAGACAAACTCGTGCAGCTCGGCCCGCTCCAGATCAGGCTGGGCCACCGGGTTGCGCGGCAGCGGCTTCAGCTCGGCCAGATCGCGCCTGGGACCAGAGCCGACCGCCCGCAGCCCGGCCATCAGACGGGGCGGCTGGCCGGGCAGATCGGCCATCAGGGCGATCTGCCGCCCCTCCTCCACCGGCATCGCCAGCGCCAGATCGACCCTTTGACCGGGCGCCAGCAGCAGCGGCGCGCCCGCGCGCGGCACCGGCAGTTCGACGCTGACCGGGTGCCCATCCCAGGCAATGATCCGCGCCGCGCCGCCATCGAGGTAGAGTTTGTAGATCCGCGTCGTGTCGCTATTGACCACCCGCAGCCGCACCAGTGACCCGGCGCTGTGATCATAGACAGGCCCCTGCCGCCAATTGGCGGTCTGCACATTGCCCATGGTACCGCCCCGCGCCGCGCGCCGCGCGGTAAAGGCCGGCAGGAAGGCATCCGCCGCATCCAGCCGGAAATCGCGCAGATTGATCACCTCTTCGCTGTCAAACCCCGGGTCCTCGGCCTCGGCGATGACCATCACCCCGGTCAGACCATGGGCCATCTGTCCCATTGTCATGCAATGAGGGTGATACCAATAGGTGCCCGCATCGGGCGGGGTAAAAGCATAGGCAAACCCCTCGCCCGGACCAATCGGCATCTGGGTCAGATAGGGCACCCCGTCCATCGCATTGGCGATCCTCAGCCCGTGCCAATGCATCGCGGTGTACTCATCCAGATTGTTGCGGACAGTGAACCGCATCTCTTGCCCCTGCCGCCCGTACAGAACCGGCGGCGGCGCGTCGGGCGACAGGCTGACCATGCCCGCCGTCCGCTGTTGGCGCAGCTGGTAGGTCGCTTGCTGAACCACCAACTCCTGCACCCCGTGTGGGGCCATGGCGGATCCCAGATGCGCCAAGCCGGCGGCCCCCAACAGGGCGGCACCTCCAAACAACAGATCGCGACGAAACATGCGACACCTCATTTCTGCAATTGGGAAAGAGGCCGGGCTGTCAGTTGGCTGGACCTGAGACACAGGCTGACATGGGACGGCACCGCCCGCAATGCGCCCTCTGGTCGCTAAAGGGCATTTGCCCTCTGGCGAGCGCGCGCAAAACCCTGTAGAGGGTGCGACTTGCAACCAGGACCCGCCCCATGACCACACGCGCCGGATTTGTCGCCCTGATCGGAGAGCCCAACGCGGGCAAATCGACCCTGTTGAACCGCATGGTCGGGGCCAAGGTGTCGATCGTCACCCACAAGGTTCAGACCACGCGCACGCGCATTCGCGGCGTTGCGATGGAGGGTGAGGCGCAGATCGTCTTTGTCGACACGCCGGGCCTGTTCCAGCCGCGCCGGCGGCTCGACCGCGCCATGGTCGCCGCCGCCTGGGGTGGCGCTGCGGATGCCGATATCGTGGTGCTGATGGTCGAGGCCCATCGCGGCATCACCGAAGGGGTCGAACGTATCCTTGAAGGGCTGGCAGAGATCGCCAAGGGCCGCACCGTGGCGCTGGCCATCAACAAGATCGACCGGGTGCCTGCGGAAAAACTGCTGGGTCTGTCCGAAGCTTTGAACGCGCGTTTCGAATTTGCCCGCACCTTTATGATCTCGGCCGAACGTGGCCACGGGGTCGACGACCTGCGCAAATGGCTGGCGGCGGAACTGCCCGAAAGCCCCTGGCTCTATCCCGAGGATCAGATCGCGGACCTGCCGATGCGGATGATCGCGGCCGAGATCACCCGCGAGAAACTGACCCTGCGCCTGCATCAGGAGCTGCCCTATCAACTGACCGTCGAGACCGAGAACTGGGAAGAGCGCAAGGACGGCTCGGCCCGGATCGACCAGGTGATCTATGTCATGCGCGACGGGCACAAGGGTATCGTGCTGGGCAAGCGCGGTGAAACCGTCAAGGCTGTGGGACAGGCGGCGCGGGCCGAGCTGGAAGAGTTCCTGGACCGCAAGATCCACCTCTTCCTTCAGGTCAAGGTGCGCCCCAACTGGCTGGAAGAGGCCGAGCGCTATTCCGAGATGGGCCTTGATTTCAAGGACGGCAACTGAGGCGCGCAGGCCAAGATTTTTCGACGAAAAATCTCTCGCGCCGCCGAAAGGAAAGTGCATGGCGAGACTCACCGCGGATTTCTGGGTACATGCCTATCTGGCACGCCTGCGCCTGATGAATATCCCCGCCTATGTCATGTCGCATGGCGACGACACAGCCGGCGCAGTTCTGGTGAAGCTCAACACGCTTGACGGGCAGGCGGTGGCCTATCACCGCGAATACGATCTGATGAGCGGCGCGCAATCCTGGGCAGTTCTGACCAGCGGGCCGGAATTCGAGGTGGATGCAGCGATCACCCGTCAGCGTGGCTTCGACCCCGATCTTTGGGTGATCGAGGTCGAAGACCGCGAGGGGCGCCATCTGCTGGATCAGGACGGGCTCTGACCCGTTTTCAAGGCGCCGAACGGGGTGGCCGTGTCACCGAACCGGGGTCAGCCAGGGCGGGATATCCTGATAACAGACGGGCCGCAGCCAGCGCCGGATCGACAGCGTTCCGACAGATGTGTGTCCGAAATTTGTCGAGGCCGGGAAAGGTCCGCCGTGAACCATCGCATCGGCGACCTCGACACCAGTCGGAAATCCGTTCCAGATCAGTCGCCCGGCCTTGCGCTCCAGGATGCTAAACAGCGCATGCGCCTCGGCCTGGTCTTCCGGATCGCCATGAACCGTTGCCGTCAGCTGGCCCGAGAGGGACCGGGCCAGAGCCACCGCTTCCTCCGGATCGGCAACGGTGATTGCAAGCCCACCCGGCCCAAACGCCTCTTCGGCCATCTCCGCATCGGCCAAAAAGGCATCGGCCGTCGTTCGCAGCAATACCGGCCCCATGTCCCGCCCTTCTTTGGCAACCGTGTTATGGCCTGTGACAACGCCCGATTTCTCTTCCAGCCGGGCAATGCTGACGCGGAAGCCCTGCGCGATCGTATCGCTCAGCATGCACTGCGACGGTGTCTCAGCAAGCGCCTCGACGGCGACTTGCAGGAACCGTTCGGCAATCTCGCCTGCCGGCAAGATCACGAGACCAGGCTTGGTGCAGAACTGGCCTGCACCTTGCGTTAGGGAGGCGGCCCAAGCGCGCGCGATCTCGGCACCACGTCGCAGCCCCGCCCCGCGCAGCACGAACAGCGGGTTGACCGATCCCAATTCACCGTAGAACGGGATGGGCTCCGGGCGCGCCGCACAAAGATCGAACAACGCTCGTCCCCCAGCGGTCGAACCGGTAAAGCCCACGGCCCGCACCAAAGGATGCGTGACGAGCGCCGTGCCGGTCATACGCGTCGCGCTTTGCAACAGGGCAAAGGTACCCGGCGGCAGTCGCTCGGCCTTGCGGGCGGTGTCGACCGCGTCGGCGACAATTTCCGATGTCGCCGGATGGGCCTGGTGGGCCTTGACGATCACCGGGCACCCGACGGCCAGAGCACTGGCCGTATCCCCGCCCGCGACCGAAAAGGCCAGCGGAAAATTCGACGCCGCGAATACCGCGACCGGGCCCACCGGGCGCTGGATCAAGCGCAGGTCGGGTCGGGGCGGGGTGCGCGTGGGCAAGCCCGGATCGTGGCGCTCATCGAGCCAGCCACGGGTCAGAACATGCTGCGCAAACAGGCGCAGTTGGCCGATGGTGCGTACGAACTCGGCCTTGATCCGGGCCTCAGGCAGGCCCGTTTCCGCGCATGCGATCGCGGTGATCCGCTCTTCTCGCGCCCTCATCTCGGCGGCGATCCGGTCAAGAAACCGCGCGCGGTGCTGCGCGGTCGTGGCGGCGAACGCGGCAAATGCGTCTTCTGCCGCCCGCGCCGCACCGTCCACCTCTGCGGTGGTCGCAGAAGTGAATCGACGCGCTGCGCCGCTGGCCGGTTCAGACAGGAACTTCTCGCCCTGTCCGGCAAGCCAGCCGCTGCCGATCAGCTGGCCACCGATCTGGTCATCGCGCAGGGCCACGGTTTAGACCGGGAACCAGTTGCGTTTGGGCAGGCTCGAAACCACCGGACCCGGGACCTGCATGTCCAGCCGCCCGGCGATCTGTTTGTCGACGACCTTGGCTGGCTTGTCATGTACCATCAGCAGGAAATCCGAACTGTTCAGCAGCTTCTTGATCGCCGCCTTCTCGGCCCGCTTGCTCCCGGCATGGTTGCCTGTCACCTGCGGTTCGTGATCCTGCGTCTGGCGGTAGGGTTCGACGATCTGGGTGTTGATGTCATAGATCACGTCACCGCAGATCGTGGCACGACCTTCGGCGGTCTGCACATGCACATTCATCGACCCTTCGGTATGGGCATTCGCAGCCTCAAGCGTCACGCCAGGGATCAGTTCGATCTCGCCGGTGAGTTCCAGGTCCTCGAAACGCAACGCACCGGGGGTGTGAATACGTTCCACGAGGTGCTGAATGTCCGGCATCGGGTATTGCGGGTGCATCAACCCCGAGACCGAACATTCCATCTCGCGCCGGTTCACCACGACCGTCGTGTTCATCGGGAACTTGTCGTCCTTGCCTGCGTGATCGATATGCAGATGGGTGTGGCAGATATAGCGAATATCGCCGGGTTTCAGACCATGCTTGGCCAGCTGGTTCTCGATCATGTTCTCGTGAAACTGCAAGCCGCGCATGCCCAGCGACTCCATGATCGCATTGTCGCGATAGCCGGTATCAACCAGCACCGGGTGGCTGCCGCCCAGGATCAGGAAGCCGTAGACCGGTACCCGCTTGACCCGGCCACACTCGTGACCAAGCACCAGGAAGCTCGATTCAAGCTCGATATCGCCATAGTCCAGAACCTTGATTTCCAACGCCATTGGTAGTCCTCCTTGATGGATCGTTCGTATGTCAGTTGATCGGTTTGTCGTGTTGAACCGATAGATGGGCGGCCAGGCCATGCAGTCCGGCGGGAATGTATCCATCGCCGAACCAGACCCGGATCCGGTCCGTCCAGTCGGGCGCCCCGTCCGCCCGAAGCTCCCAGCGCAGAACCGCGCCGTCGGTCGCTGTCACTCCGAAGACCGTCAAAGCCTGCCACATCAGCGACAGCGGGACCGGGGCAGTCCGGGTCAGTATTTCCAGGCGACGATCACGCTCCGCGAAAGCGATCAGTTCTTCTTTCATGCTCAGCCCGTCACGCGTCGCGACATGGCGGACGGCACCCACGCGGGCGCGCGGCGCTTCCACTGCGCGGCTGGACTGGACAGCGGGATGCCAAAGCGCCAGATCGCCCAGAGAACACAACGTTTGCCAGACCTGATCGGCCGGAGCCGGATAGGCAGCGGAACGGATCACCCGGATCATGTTGTCAGCCCCCGCTCCAATGCGGTCAGACCCGGCCGGAACACTTCGTCAACCATGAACCGGCTTGTCTTGTCCTGGCTGGTCGTTGGACAGTTAAACTCTGCCGACCAGCCGACGAAGCTTCCGCCACCCTCGGTCACGGGGATCACCCTCATCTCGGCAAGGTGATCCGTCAGCGCGAAAGGCGCTTCGAGGATCGTGTAGGCCAGCGTAAGATCGTAATCCGACAACGCGACAAGCTGTTCACGAAACGCGCCACCATCGCGGACGATCAGTTGCCGGACCGCACCGACCTGATCGCCCCGGCAGCCATCCTCGACCGCGCATTGGACGACGCCGGGCAGCCACCGATGCAATCCGCCAAAGTCGCGCAAGACCTGCCAGATACGGTCCGATGGCGCCTTGAGGATCGCCGAATAAAAGACCCGTGGCATGATTATTCCTTGCCCTTCCGGACATCACCCACGTCTTTGTTCGTCTTCGCGTCCCGACGTTCGTCCTGCACGATGCGGTTCAGGTCCGAGGCCTCGCGCAGAAGCCCGCCCTGACGTGCGATATTGGCGCCGTCGATGCCGATGTCGGCCAGCAGGCTGTCGACCAGCGGCGCCTGCACCCGATAGCGCAGAGCCGAATTGATCACTTCATCGGTCGGGCTGCCGCTCTTGCCGGTGCCGGCGCCGTTCGCCCCGATGCCATCCAGCTGCATAATCCTGATATCATTGATCTTTTCCATGGGCTTGACCGAGGCAGCGACGATACCCTCGACATGTTCAAGCAGCTTGCGACGGAACAGGGACATCCGCGCCGGATCGGTCAGGACATTCTCGGCCTCGTTCATCAGGCGTTGAGCTTCGGCCTCGACTGCGCTGCGGATCTTGGCCGCTTCGGCTGCCAGCCTAGCCTCCTGAGCGGCCTTTTCCGCCATGAGAACGTCGATGCTGCTCTTACGGCGGGCGGCTTCGGTTTCCCGGGCGGTCAGGACCTGTTCGGATGCCTCGACGGCACGGGCCTTGGCCAGTTCTGCCTCGGCGCGGGCGGCGGATTCCTCAAGCGATTTCTGGAACAGGATGATGGCCTTTTCCATATTGGCCGCTTCGACGGCCTTCTCGCGACCGATTTCCAGTTGCCGGCGTTCGGTCTCGTGACCAATGCGTGCCTCGTCCAGCCCGCGTTCCGACGCGATGCGCGCGCGCTCGATCTCTTCGTGGCTTGCAATCTCGGCTTCGCGCAACGATTGATGACGAGCGATCTCCAGCTGCTCCAGCGCCCGCCGCCGTTCCAGCCGTGCGGCCTCCAATGTCTTTTCGCGTTCAACCTCAGCCGATTCCACGACAGAGCGGGCCGAGACCTCGGCACGGCGCCATTTTGCATCGGCTTCGGCCTTGGCGCTGCGCTTGGCCGACAGTTCCACCTCGCGGGCAATCTCGGCGGTCTCGACCTCTTCGCGGCTGCGGATGTTGGTGATCTCGCGCTCCTGTTGGCTGGCGATGCGTTCCTGCTCCAGTGCCAGCTCGGTGGTGATGCGCTTGCGCTCAACCGCCTCGCGCTGCGCGATGACCGCGGCGTCCAGAGCCTCGTCGCGGGCGATTTCGCGGGTGCGGGTCGCCTCTTCGGTGGCAATGCGGCGGGCGGCCAGTTCGGCGGCTTGCGCGATGCGCGCCGCCTCGACTGCCTCCTCGGCGGCAACGCGGGCCTCGTCGATCGCCCGGTTACGCTCGATTTCCATCTGGTCGGTTTCAGCCGTTGCCGAGATCCGTTCGGCCTTCACGGCCTTTTCGACCGCGATCCGTTCGGCCTCGACAGCCTTGCGCATCATCAACGCGGCCTGTTCATTGGCCTGCTCACGCTCGATCTCGCGGGTGCGCAACTCTTCTTCGACCGCAATCCGCTTGGCTTCGACCGCCTTGCGTTGTGCGATACGGGCCGCGTCCAGCGCCTCGTCGGCGGCAATGCGCGCCTCATCCACCGCGCGGTTGCGCGCGATCTCGTTGCTGCGGGTTTCGCTTTCGGCTTCGATCCGGGCCGCATCTATCGCCTTGCGCTGCGCGATGCGTTCCGCCTCGACGGCCTGATTTGCAGCGATCTCGGCCTCCTCGACCAGGCGCTTGCGCTCGATTTCCAGCGCGCGCACGCGCTGGTCCTCGCTGATGCGCATTTCGCTGATCTTGGCCTGCTGGGCGATGCGTTGCCTTTCGGTCGCTTCCTGCGCGGCGATTTCAGCGACTTCAAGCGCCTCGCTGCGCGCGATTTCCAGTGCCTTGATCTCCTGCTCGTGGGCGATCCGCGACGCTGTCAGGCTACGGTCCTGTGCAAGTCGCGCCTGTTCGGTCGCTTCGCGCGCCTCGATTTCGGCCGCGTCGATCTGCCGGTTCCTGTCGATCTCTTGGCTGCGGATGGCGCGTTCGGTCGCGATCCGGGCCGTCTCGGTCGCCTCTCGCGCGGCAATCCGGGCATTCTCCGCCTCGGTTTCGCGCTCTGCGCGCTCACGGGCAATCTCGGCTTGTTGCTGGGCGCGGCGCAACTCTATCTCGCGCTCCTGTTCCAGCCGCGCGTGCTCGCTTTCGCGGTCGATATTCAAGGCCTCGCGTTCAGCCGCCAGGTTGCGGTTGCGGATCTGGATCATCGCGCTTTGCTCGATATCGTTGCGCAACCGGCGCTTTTCCTCGATATCGCGGATCAGCGCGGTCATCCCCTCGGCATCGAACCGGTTGGAGGGATTAAAGAACTCGAGCCCTGCTTGGTCGATGTCCAGGATAGCCACCGTTTCCAGCTCAAGCCCGTTGAACCGCAAGTCCTCTTGCACGGTTTCCTTGATCCGTTTGACGACGGTGTGGCGCTGTTCCTGCAAAGTCACCAGATCAAGCTCGGCCACGACAGACCGCAGCGCACTTTCGAACTTGCCCTCCAGAAGCCCCTGAACCTCTTCGCGGTTCAGCGTTCTGCGGCCCAGCCGGCTTGCCGCGATGGATACCGACTCGCGATCCGGCGCAACACGGACAAAGAAGTCCGCCTCGACATCGACCCGGACATGATCATGCGAGATCACCGCCGCTTCCCGGGTGCGGCTGATGCGCAGCGCCAGCGTGTTCATATTGACGGGCGTGATGTCGTGGATGATCGGCCAGACGAAGGCACCACCATCCACGACCACCTTTTCACCCAGGAAACCCGTGCGCACAAAGGCGGTTTCCTTGGTCGAGTGGCGATAGAGCCAGTGCATGACCCAATAGATGATGGCGATCACGATGACCGCAACGATCAGCCACAGGATTAGCTGAGCGATGATTTGTCCGGCTTCCATTTCATATCCTCCCTAGAGGTGCGGGCGGAGTTGCCGCCCCGGCTTTGTCTTGTTTTGTGGTGATGATCGGGCTCATGGCGCGCTTGCCCCATAGACGGAGGCGACCGCGGACCGGCGGCCCGGCGCGCCACCCTTCAGGCTCTCGTCAAGGGCGCGGGCCAGATACTGCATGGTCTCGCCGCTCGACGCGGCGCCGGGTGAACGCACAAGCTTGCGCTGCCCGCTTTCCTCGAAAACCGAGACAAACGCGTCGCCTGTCCAGAATGCGGGGCTGCCTTGCGGGGCTGTCGGTACAATCACCGTAATCCTGCCGTTGCCCGTGTTCAGAGCACCGGCATAGCTCCGTCCGACGGCTTCGGCTTCGGCCCGGACCGTCTTGCGGATAGATATGCCCGGCCCATCCGGCCGATGCGCATAGATCAGGTCGCCGCCGCCGAGGACCGAAATATAGGGGCAACCTGCGGTGCAGTGTTCCTTGATCCGGTCAGGAACCGTGTCGATCACGCCGCCGAGCATCTGCGCTGCGATATCGGACTGATCCAGATCGATAACGGCTTTTACAACCCCGGACGCGATGGCCAGTTTGAGTTCGTCCACCCCCGCCCGTGTCGGCGCGTAGGTGACACAGCGATGATTATGCCCCAGCATCGCCGTAACGGACGCGG
Organism: Ruegeria sp. YKSD163; assembly: GCF_059612905.1. Taxonomy (NCBI): domain Bacteria; kingdom Pseudomonadati; phylum Pseudomonadota; class Alphaproteobacteria; order Rhodobacterales; family Roseobacteraceae; genus Ruegeria; species Ruegeria sp. YKSD163. The sequence continues at coordinate 21,157 of NZ_JBXWRM010000018.1, read as the reverse complement.
CCCGCGATCCGCCCGCCAAGCCCGAAATCAGCGCGACGTGACCAGCCACGCGCGCCCCGGTGTCCCCTGCGGTGACGGGGGCGAGCAGTCCCGCCATGGCCTGGGCTCCGGCGCGAACCGCGCGTGTGAGACCCGCGTCGCCATCGGCCGGAAACACCAGCAACCGACCGCCGGTTACTATGGTCAAAAGATCGCTCGACGCCGCCGGTGCGACCACCAGAACCGGCACCTGTCCAAGCGTCGCGATGATCCGGGGCACGATGATCGCCGCCTCGCCAAGGTCGAGAATGGCAAGAACACCTTCGACGCCGGGCCGGGCTGTCAGGAAACGCTCCAGCGCCTCGGCGACGCCAAGTCGTGGGTCGGGTGTCACCCCGTCATGGATGCCGGCGGCACCCCTTGGATGCCAGGCCGCAAGCTGATGGGCGGGGACATCCGCCAATGACGCCGGGTCGGCCGCTGTAGAGATGTCGACCGTGGTGACCTTGTGTCCCGCCTCCCGCAACAGCGCGCGGGTCGTTCGTATTTCGGTGGCGGTCCGGCTCATCGCCCCCAGCACGAGAATGCCCGGCTGGTCGGCTTCGGTGCTACGGACGATGGGCTTGTTGCCCGCACCCGCGATCGAGGACCACCGTGTGATCTGCGGGATCGGATGGCTTGCTGCCTGGTACTGCTGGATCAGCGAGCCGGCCTGCATATCGCTTTGGGTCGGTTCGGCATCCGCATCCTCGTCATGGGCATGTTGGCCGACGCCCAGAAGTCGTTGCTGCAGGTCGCGATCGGCCGCCAGATCGCGCGAAGGGACGATCCGGCTGACCCGCCCATTGACCATGACTGCCACGGTCTCGGCCACGCTGGTGGCTACGCCGATGTTCTGCTCGATTACCAGAACGTCGATATCACCCTCGTCGGCGAGCTTCAGCAGCATGTCCTCGACATGCGAGACAATGACCGGCGCCAGCCCCTCGGTCGGCTCGTCCATGACCAGAAGCCTTGGGTTGAGCAACAACGCCCGCCCGATTGCCAGCATCTGCTGTTCCCCGCCCGAAAGCTGTGCGCCGCCATTCGACTTGCGCTCGGCGAGGCGCGGGAAACTGTCGTAGATCCGTTCGATGGTCCAGGCGCCACCGCTTCGCGCCACGAGGCGCAAATGCTCGTCCACCGTCAGTGACCGCCACAGCCTACGCCCTTGCGGCACATAACCGACCCCCATGCGCGCGATTTCCGCCGGTGACTTGCCATTGAGGACCTGCCCGCCGAAACTGATCGTACCCGAACTGGCGGGTTCCAGACCCATGATCGCCTTGCAAAGGGTCGTCTTGCCCATGCCGTTTCGCCCGACAACGGACAGCACTCCGCCATTCAGGCCCAAGTCCACGCCCTGCAAGGCGTGGCTGGCGCCATAATATACGTTGAGTCCCTTGATCTCGAGAGCGGGCGCCGATGCTTTGCGTCCGTCACTCATGGCCACCTCCAAGATAGAGCGCCTGTACCTCGGGATCGTTCTCGATCTCTTCGGGCAACCCTTCCTTGAAGATGCGCCCGTTGTGCATCATCGTGACCCGCTCGGCGACGCGCAGCGCCACGTCCATGTCATGCTCGATGATGACATAGCCGATATGCCTCGGCAGACCGGTCAGGATCTCGACCAGTTCGCGCCGTTCGGTCGGGGACAGGCCGGCCGCCGGCTCATCGAACAGGATCAGCCGCGGCGCACCTGCAAGGGCCAGCGCGATCTCCAGTTGACGCTGCTGGCCATAGGCCAGGACAGCGACCGGCGTGTCGATCAGATCGCTCAAATGCACCGCGGCAATCAGGTCCTCGGTGGCTTGCATCAGGCTGTCATCGGCCCTTGGCCGCAAAAACGAATACCGCCCCCGCGATATCCCCCGGCACGCAAGATAAACATTGTCCCTAACGGTCAACCCGTTGAAGAGAAGCGATATCTGATAGGTTCTCCGCAATCCCCGGCGGATACGCTCCTGCGCCGGAAACTGGGTGACATCCTCGCCGAACATGCGGATCCGGCCACTGCTCGGCGGGAAATCTCCGGTGATGCAGTTGAACAGCGTGGTCTTGCCCGCCCCGTTCGACCCCAGAACGGCCCGGCGTTCCCCGGGCTTTATCGCCAGGTCGATCTCACTAAGAGCGGCCAGCGCACCGAAGAGTTTGGACACTCCACTCAACTCAAGCGCATGAGACGAAGCTGAGTTGCTGACCGCGACCGCAGCTTGTTCCAATCCGGTTTCACTCATTGTTCCGCCCCCCCTGGCCGCGTATCATGTCGTCGCGGGCCATCCGCGCTCTCCACCGCTCCCAAAGGCCCAGAATTCCATCCGGCGAGGCAAACACCACGATCAGGAAGATCGCGCCGATCAGCATCTTGTAGCGTTCGCCCGAGGCGCCGATGGCGCGCAGCAGATCGGGCGCAAAAGTCGCCAGAAGCACGAACAGAAACGCCCCCAGGAATGGACCGCTGGGCCGGCTGAGCCCGCCGATCACGGCGATGATCAGGATGTCGAAGGTTGCATGGATCCCTGCCGTGCCCGGCGCGATCTGGGCATTCTGCCAGACCAGCAGAATGCCTCCGATCGAGGCCAGAACTGACGCGAACGCATAGGCCGCCACCCGATGCGCGGTGACATTGAAGCCCAGCGCCGCCATGCGACGGGGGTTGTCACGGACCCCTTGGAGGGCCAGCCCGAGCGGTGCGCGGGAGACATATGCCACCAGCAGGTAGCAGAGCCCGGCGATGCCAAGGGTAAGATAGTAGAAGGGGACAGGTTGACGCCAATCTACCCCGAACAGCGCTGGCGGCAGAACCAGGTTGAAACCGGTATACCCGTTGAAGATCGTATAGTTCTGGCGGGTGAAATAGTAGAAGGCCGAGGCCATCGCGAGCGTGATCATGATGGTGTAGATGCCCTCGGTCCGAACCGCCAGCAGCCCCACCAGCGCGCCGAACAGCGTCGCGATTGCGATCGCCACCGGCAGCACGAACCACCATGGCAGGCCGAGGCTGATTGCGGTGCCGCTTTCGCCGAACAACGCCACCATGTAGCCCGCAAGCCCGGCCACCGACATCTGGATCAGGCTGACCATGCCGCCATAGCCCGCAAGGAACATCAGCGAAAGCGCCACGATGCCCAGGATGAAACTCCAGCCAAATATCTGGAACAGGAAGAAATCATTGGCGACCAGTGGCATCACCAGCAGGATCAGCAGCACCGCCCAGGACCGGCCAGGAACGGCCGCGACGCGGTCGACAATCCACAGCCACCAACGCGGCGCTTGCGGATTGGCCAGGGTATCCGGACGAAGGTTCGATGACATCGCTCAGCCCCTCCGCCCCATCAGGCCCTGCGGGCGGAAAGCCAGTACAGCCGCCATGATCAGGAAGGTCAGCACCACCGCATAGGTCGGCATGTAGACCGAGCCCAATTGTTCGGCCAAGCCGATCAGCAACGCGCCGATGGCCGCCCCCTGCACCGACCCCATGCCGCCCACGATCACCACGACCAGCGAGGCCATGAGAAAGCGCGTGTCCTCCCCGGGCGCGATGGATTGAAAGGTACCACCGACGATCCCCGCCATCCCGGCAAGCCCGGCGCCAAACGCGAAGACCCCCAGAAAGACCGGCCCGATCGGCACGCCCATCGCGCCCAGGATGTCGCGATCATCAACGCCCGCGCGGATCACCATGCCCACACGGGTGCGGTTCAGGGCCAGCCAGATGCCGACGCCGATAGCAATCGCAGCCACCAGGATCGCCAGTCGAACCTTGGGGTATTTAAGATAGACCAGCGCGCCCTCGCGGTTGTATCCGGTGACGAGCGGCAGTTGCATCGGCCCACTCAACCAGTCCGGCGACAGCACCTGATAGGATTGCCCGCCCCAGATCCACAGCATGATATCAGCCGCAACAACCGAAATTCCGATGGTCACCAGCGTCTGGCGCAGGTCCTGCCCTTCGAGCCGGCGGAATACCAGATACTGCATGGCAATGCCGACGCAGCCGACGACAACAAACACCACGACGAAGGACAACAACCACAGCCCCGTCCATTCCGCGAACTCGTAGCCGACGTAGCCCCCGAGCAGGTACAGCGAGCCATGCGCGAGATTGACGTTGCGCATCAATCCGAATATCAGCGTGAACCCCGATGCGACCAGGAAGTACAAGGCGCCCAGCGTGATGCCGCTGAACAAGGCGTTCAGGAATACTTTCTTTCGGCCAAATATGTCCTCGAACCCTTCGGGCCAGGGCGCAAAGATTGCCCATACCGCAAAAAGCACGACCAGAACGGCCAGGCCCGTCCAGACCGGTTGTTTCCGAGCAAACTCGCTCATGACATCCTCCCCGATACACGGGTTCAGATGTGCCCGCGCGTGTTGTCAGGAAGGATAGGAAACGTACCTGCTTGTGGGCATACCCGGCAGTCTCACGACTGCGCACGGGGTCGCAAAAAGCACCTCAGGCGATCTCGCAGACCACAGCGCGACGGTACTCGCTGGGCGGCAGGACCCCGTTGGACGTGAAAAAGCGGGTAAAACTGGCCTGGCTGGAGAAGCCCAAGTCATGTCCGATCTCGGCCACGGTGTCAGAGGACAGCAGCAACCGGTCGATGGCTTTCTCCATCCGCAGCGCGTTCAGGTAGACATTTGGTGTAACGCCGATCTGATCGCGGAACATGCGATAGAAATGCGCACGCGACAGCCCGACTGTCCGGGCAACATCGTCCAGAGAGGTTTCCTCGAACGGCACCTCGGCAAGCAGCCGGATCGATTTCCGGATTCGGAAATCGATCATCCTGGACTGTTCCCCCGGAGCCCCGTCAGCCTCTGGCGTCCATTGCCAGCTCTGCTCGTAGCTGCCGAAAGCGAGCTGCCGGAAGATATCCTCCAGCACGGCGGCTTCGGTATTGGGGTCCATCATCCCTCGAACCATGCTGTGTTTTGCGGTGCGCAGGAAATCGTCCACCTCGATCTCGGAACGACCATAACGCAGCGATGGTGACAAGGGACCGCTGGCCTGAAGAAACCATTTCTGATCGATATACAGAACAAGGACCATGGTTTCCTCGCCCGGAATGCAGGGGCGAAAGAAATGTGGCTGCCACGGATTGACGGCAACCCCGTTGCCGCATTTCAGGTCATAGGCGCGATCCTCTACGATCATCTCGGCAGGTGCGCCGTCGATGTGAAAAAGAAGATGCCCCTCGCGATGGGCATGCACGACGAGTTCCCGGTCGAGCTGAAACAGAAACACCCGACCATAGTCGCCCCTAAAAGCAGCCAAAGCCTTGCTCATCCCTTCTCCTCCCTGCTAGGCGACGCCCCCTCGTCAGTCCGGCAACCGCGAAACCATACCAGAAATACGTGGTTCTGATAAAAAACTTCTCATTCGCTCCCGCACAGAATGGCCTTGTAGTCAGCCTTGCGCACGCGCCTTGGATTGGTGGTGTTGGCCACATCGCCGGAAACGGCACTGGCGATCCGTGCCCGGGCGGCACGATCCAGACCCAACTCGTCCAGCGCGACCGGCAGCCCCAGCTTTGCGGCCAGTTCCGACACCGTTGCGACGATCCCAGCTGCACCGCCTGAACACTCCATCGCGTCCTCGATATCCGGCATGATCCTGTCCATCGCCGGCGCGTTGAAGGCCATTACCGGTTTAAAAACCGCTGCATGGAAATATCCATGCGGGTGTGGCGCGCTCTGATCCTCTTCGATGGCCAGCGCCAGCGCATGGATGGCGCCCAGGCCGCCATCCTCGGCCAAGGCGCCATTCACCGCTGCCGAAAACACCGCCTCTCCCGAGGAGGAGGGGTTAGCCCCCGCAGCCCGCCGCTTCAGAAGTCGCCAGGCCCGTCGCAAACCGTCGATCGCCATGCTTTTGGCCGGAGGGCTCAACCGGGATCTGGCCAGCGTTTCAATGCAATGCACGACCACGTCGAATTCCGCGCAGATCGCATCGGTGACGTCAAGATCGCTGTAGGACCTGGAATCGCAGATCAGCGCCGAAGGGACAAAGGCTTCGTCTCGGCAGCTTTGGAAATGCCCGTTGAAATCACCGATCCGCACCGCGGGTCGCAAACCGGCGCCGTCCGCTGGTGTGGTGGGAACGACGATCAGCGGAATCGACGGACCATCTTCGAGCCGGCGACGCAGCTCTGGGCGCACGCGCGCAAAGTCCCGCGCGGCGTATTTGCAGCTGTCGATCGCGTCACGTCCGCCAAATGCGACAATTCCATCGCGTCCTTCGGTAAACAACCGGCGGGCGATGGCGCGCGTATCGCCCATGTTGGCCCGCGTCTCGATGCGGTGAACGGCCAGCCTTGCCTTTTCGGGATCAGCGCTCGCCGCGCTTGCGCCCTCAAGGCATTCCTCGAAAAGACGCGGGTCGCTGGCTGTCACATCCGTGACGATCAACGGTCGAAAGACACGCAAGAACTCCAGCTCGGCCTGAAGTACCTCATCGAGACCTGAGTCAAGAAAGTGTATTCTCGGTCGGATCGGCGGCATCTGCATCCCGGACAAGCCTTGCAAAAGGGTCGACACGGGCGGTCTGCGCCGCCCGTGTATGATTTCACGATGGCTTAGTTCCCGCGCAGCGCGTCGCAATCGGGCGTGTCGCGGGACGGCAGTCCCACCTTCGTCATGAATTCCTCGGTCGAGAGGCCAAAGGTGGCGTTCACGTTGTCGGTGCGCGAGACCATCCGCGATGTCAGGCCAGTGCCGTCCTCGTTTTCAACGACCTCAGAGATATAGACCGAGCCGATCGCCTGCCGGTTCTCATCCAGCTTGATATGGCCCAGCGGAGAGTCGAGCTCGACCGCCGCCAGAGCCTCGCGGAAAGCCTGCTGGCCGCCACCCAGATCCCCCTCGACCTGGTCGAGTGCGGTCAACGTGGCCACCGTCGCGTTGTAATAGAGCGAGGCGAAGAGCGACGGAGACGGGAAGCGCTCGTTCTCCGGCCAGGCTCCCTGATAAGCGGCAACGAACGCCTGCCACTCGGGAAGATCGGAATCAGCGGCCTGCCATCCGGCCGCCGGTGTGCCGATCAGCGCCTCCTTGGCACTGCCCTTGGCGGTCAGCACGCTCTGGTCGGCAATGATCGACGATCCGATCAGGTTGGTTTCTGCGCCGGCCTGTTCGTACTGGTTCAGGAAGTTGATCGCATCGGTCCCACCGACGCCCAGATAGATCGCGTCGATATCGTCAGGCATGGCCGCAATGACCGACCCGAAATCCGAACTGCCCAGCGGTACCCAGAACCGTTCGGCGATTTCACCACCAGCCCGGCAGAAATCAGCCGCGAAGCCAAGGAAGTTGGTATAGCCAAAGGAATAGTCCGCCGCCACGGTGGCAACCCGTGTCCAGCCCTTTTCATTGACCACGTAGCTTCCCAGGCCGTACCCCGCCTGCGCGCCCTGGATGTTAAAGCGGAAGAAGTTCGGGGCGGGATCGACAAAGGTCGTCTCCATAGCCGAGGAAACGCCGTTGATGATGGTGATGTCCGGCACGGTCTTGGCATAGTCGCGCATCGCGATCCCCTCCGAGCCCGAAAGCGGCCCGATGATCAGATCGACACCATCGCTTTCGACCAGTTTTCGGGCAGCGCGCAGTGCGGTGTCTGGCTTGCCATCGGTCGGCCCAAGCACCCATTCGATCGCCCGCCCGCCGGCCATGGAATCCGCCTGACGCAGGGCCAGTTCGAATCCGCGAATGCCATCGGAGCCAGCTTTGGCAAAGGTCCCTTCCTGTGTGACCAGCAACCCGATCCTGATCGGGTCCTGATCGGCCACAACCACCTGCCCATACAAGGCACCGGCAGCGAGGATCGCGGAGGCCACCGCGGATGTCTTCGTTGTCATGTCGTCCTCCCAGTTGTCTGTCGACCGGCCCTGCCGGCATCGCCAAAGCCTGCGAAAGACACTCCGCCGAGACCATACCGGGAGATCACGCGCCGTACCCCACAGTCTCAAATTATCCGGGATTGCCCGCCGAAAGGCGGCAACCCCGCGCCTCGGATATCGAGAGTTGATGCTGAAACGAGAAGAGATGGCACCCTGAACAGGTCAGAAAGCCGGCGGCGGCCCAACGGGTCCGGACCGCAACTGGTAACGTCGTCAGACCCGGCATCATCAGAGAAAACGCGACTGCGTTGCGTCAGCGGCTCCTGACTTTGACAGCATCCCCGCATTCAGGTGTTGCGCCTGACCGTCACAGGCGGTGCGCGGTGCTGGTCGGCCAGGTCCAGCTTCTTGAACTGCGCTCAGGTTCCGCGTCGCAGACGCAAGCTGTCCTCGATGATCGACGCGATTGCCGCCGCACAGACGAGAACGCCCGAGATCGGCACGATTGCGACGGCATATTTCTTGGGCATGTAATTGGGTTTGAAGACGATGCCGCCATCCTGCCAGGCGAAGTACCACATTTCCCAATATTTTCCGCCCATTGTCTGTACCGCCTCGATGCCCCAGATGATCATGACAAGCCCAAGGCAGAAGATGATCGCGGTCCAGAATTGCCGGATCGCAAATGCGACCTTGCCGGGCAACCAGTCGTAGATCAGGTCAAGCGCGATGTGATCCTTGTCACGCACGGTCAGCGCAAGCGCAAAGAAGACCAGCCAGATATTGCTGAGAACCGTCAGCAGGTCTCCCCAGATCGGTGGATCCTTGAAGACATAGCGCATGACGACCGAGTAGACGGTAAAGGCCACCATGGCCAAAAGCAAAACGGCGCAAAAGGCTGTCAGAACCTTTCTGACGGCGCTGTCGACGAAACGGATGGCGGCGATCATCGGCTCTTCCTTTCTCAACCCGCAAAGCCCAGGGCGCGCGGCAAATACATGGTAAAGCCCGGCACCACGATCAGCACGAACAGCAGCGCGAACAGCGCTGCCAGATAGGGCAGCATTGCGATGGCAACCTTTTCCAGCCGGACCTCTGCGATGGCCCCGGCCGTAAAGAAGGCAACACCCACCGGCGGGGTGACGGACCCGATCAGGAACCCGACCACCACGACAAGCGCGGCCTGCACATCGGGATACCCAGCCTGGACCATGACATCGACCAGAACAGGCCCCACGACGATGATGTTGGCGGCCGAATCCATCACCATGCCCAGAAGGCAGATGAACAGGACCAGCACCAGCGCAAAGACCAGCGGATAATAGGTATAGCCCAGCAACCACTGTTCCAGCTGGCCGATGGCGCCCAGTGACGTGAGCAGCCAGCTGAACGGGCCAGAGGCGGCGATGATGATGAACACCATGGCCGAATTGCGAAAGGCACGCACAAAGGCGCTCTTGCAGTTGCTCCAGGTGATGGTGCGGTAGATGAAAAGCCCCACGAACAGCGCTATGGTGGCCGTCAACGCACCCGCTTCTACAACACCGGCGATGCCGAACACGACCGAACCGACCAGCACCAGCGGGATCAACAGTGCAAACGAGGATTTGTAGCCGGCGATGGCGATACCCTTCAGGCTGAACGGCTCGTCACTGCGTTCGAAGTTCTTTTGTCGCGCGATGAAATAGTTGATCACCATCAGCAGCCCGCCGATCATCAGCCCCGGAACGATCCCGCCCGCGAACAGCGCGCCCACCGAGATACCACCGGCATTGGCCAGCACGATCATCATGATCGAGGGCGGGATGATACCGCCGATGGTCGAACTGACGGCGGTGATGGCGGCGGCGAATTCGGGCGAGTATCCCGCCTTCTTCATCCCCGGCACCAGAAGCGAACCGACCGTCGCCGTGTCGGCCACGACCGAACCGTTCTTTCCGGCAAAGAACATGCTGACCAGCACATTGGCCTGGGCCATGCTGCCGCGCATTCGCCCGATGATCCGCTGGCTCAAATCCACGAGCCGGTCGGTGATGGTGGCCGAGGTCATCAACTCGCCCGTCAGCATGAAGAAGGGGATCGCTGTCAGGGGAACCGAGTCGATGGCGCTGAACATCTGGCTGGGGATCAGGATCATCGGCGCGGCATCGGTGATCAGGATATAGACCACGGGGATCAGGATCATGGTAAAGCCGACCGGCGCCCCCAGCATGATCAGCACAACCAAAATGATCAGAAGCAATACGCTTTGCATCCGGTTTTCCTACCCACCCCTAGACATTGATGGCGCGAAGGGTCTCCGCGCCATCTTTGCCTGTTTGTCCTGCCGGTTCGCCTAGAGTGCGCCGGCTTCCTCGAGTTGCGCGATAAAGCCGGTCATGCCCTGCTCTTCCAGAACGCGGCGGGCGGTGGCGGGATCATATGTACCCTTGGCGTTCAGCCAGGCGTCGATGGCCCCGGCGCGCCACTGGGTCAGTTCCTCTTCCGTCGGGACATACCATTCCTTGGCGGTTTTCTTGATTTCGGTCTCGCCCGCCTCGACCCAGGCACGGTCGAGTTCCTGCACCTTCTGGCCAAAGGCTTTCGCTGCGGTATGCAGCCACGCCTTCTCTTCGTCAGTCAGCGCGTCATACTGGCGCTTGTCGATGGAGAGCTGATTGCCCGACCATGACCCACCGATCTCGGTGAAATAGGGCGCGACCTCGTGCAGCTTGGCGACGTGCTGCCAGGGTGTAGCGACATACTGACCCGAGACGACGCCGGTTTGCAGCCCCTGGTACAGCTGCGCCCAATCATAGGGCACCGGGACCGCCCCCCAGTTCTTGACCAGCGTGTATTCGATCGGACTCTTGGTGACGCGCCATTTGATGCCTTCCATGTCACCGGGCACATGAACCGGGCCATGGGCATTCCCGAGCTGCCGGAAACCGCCAGAGGAATAGACGGTCAAGCAGACATGCCCCGCCTCGTCGGCCGCAATCTGGCATTGCTGTTCGGCCAGCCATTCCGACGAGATACGGTCGGCATCCTCGATGCTCTTGAAGATATACGGCAGGTCGAAGATGGCCAGGGCGGTGCCAAAGTTGCCGAAATTCGCTGTCGAACTGGTCCACAGCGCCAACAGGCCCTGATTGGCCTGCTCGCCACAGCTCTGCTCGCTGCAAAGCGACTTGCGGTAATGCGGTTCGATCTTCAGCTTGCCACCCGAAACCTCTGCCAGTGTCGGGATCAGTGCTTGATCGATGGCGTCACCGATTGGCATGCCGATAAAGCCGACGGTTCCCAGTTTCAGAACCTTCTCGGCACTGGCCCCACCGGCCGACAGCGCCATGGCACTGGCCAGGCAGAATACCTTTCCTAGGGTCTTCAGTCTCATCATTGTCGCTCCCGTCGAAAGTTTTTGTTGTTGGGCTCATCTTTCACGGCGGTTCGACCCAAAGAAAGTGACAGATCGTCTGAAAGAAAGGGACAGATCGGATAGAACCTGACAGGCTGTCCCGGCAGGCTCTATGGTTCGAACCGATCAAGGAGACAGGACGAAAGGACAGCGATTGGCATCAGCGACACCAAAATTCCTGAAGCTGCCCGAAAAATCACCCCTGAGCCTGCGGGACCAGATTTGCGAGATGATCAGCGCCGCGATCACGTCTGAATCCCTTGCCCATGACCGCCCTCTGCCCTCTTGCCGGGACCTGGCCGAACAACTTGGCGTTTCACGCAACACGGTGTTCGCCGCCTATAACCGGCTGGTCGACCTCGAACTCCTGGTGTCGCGCGACCGCTCCGGGTATTTCGTGGCTCCACAGACGGCGGCCCTGCAAAAGGCTCAGTCCAGGGAATACCAGAACGACTGTCAGCCGGTGTCTTGTCCGGTGACGTTCCAACCCGGCAACCTGATGCCCGTGGTCAATCCGCTGGACTGGCACAAATATCCCTACCCCTTCATCTACAACCAGATCGACCCGGACCTGTTCCCGGTCGATGGCTGGCGGGAATGCACGCGTCAGGCGCTTGGCCGCAAGCAGATGCCGATCTGGGCCAGCGATTCCGTCGAAAGCGACAGCCCAAGGCTGATCCAGCAGTTGCGCCAGCGGTTGCTGAACACACGCGGCATCTATGCGGATGACGACGAGATCCTGATCACCTTGGGGTCGCAAAACGCGCTCTACATCCTGGGCACCATCTTTGCCCGGTCCGGCAAGCCGATAGCCCTGGAAGACCCCGGGTTCTTCGGTGCCCGCAATGCCTTTCGGCTAGCGGGAAGCGAATTGATCGGTGTGGAGGTCGATGATGACGGCATCGTCCCAGATGCCATCCCCGCAGGCTGCCAGTTGGTCTTTACCACGCCAAGCCACCAGTTTCCCACCATGGTCACAATGAGCCAGAAACGACGCGAGGCGCTATTGGAAGCAGCGGTAGCCAAGGACTTTCTGATCATCGAGGACGATTACGAGGCGGAAATGAACTATGTCGCCGCGTCCTCACCGTCCATGCGGGCCATGGATCGGACCGGGCGCGTGATCTATGTGGGTAGTCTGTCCAAGACCGTTTCGCCGGGCATTCGTCTTGGCTTCATCGTGGCTCATCGGGACATCATCCGTGAAGCCCGCATCGCGCGCGGCGTTATGATGCGCCATCCGCCGACCATCGTGCAGGAGATCGTCGCGCTGTTCTTTCAGCTTGGCCATTACGATTCCCATCTGCGCAATATCGAGCGGCGCTATAACAAGCGCTGGCACGCCATGAACCGGGCGATCACCCGGCATCTGGACATGTTGCGCCGCACCGATTCCAAGGGTGGAACCTCGTTCTGGTTGACGGGGCCACAAGGGTTCGACGCCTCCGAGCTTGCCCTGCGATTACGCTCCAGGGGCGTGCTGGTCGACCGCGGACAGGACTACTATCTCAGCATGAATGACCGCCGCAGTTTCCGGCTCGGCTTTGCCTATGTTCCGGTGTCGAAACTGGACGCCGGTGTCGAGATCATCGCGACCGAAGTGAAAGAGCTGTTGTAGGCCGACCGCGATCTGTCCCTTCGAATTTCGTCACCTGTCTCTCGCCGTAGCGCGACCAAGTCAGTTAACTGGCGAGGGATTGGCTCATGGCCAGGAAGATCGGGGACCCCGTTTTGAAAGATCGTTCGGACACTGAGAAGTCGGTTTGCAGCTTTGAATGCCATGTTCCTGATGAGGTGCTTGCGCAGATACGATCTCGCGTCGCGCAATACCCTTGGCACGAAATGCCCGATGACGGCGGTTGGGATTACGGCACCAACCTCGACTACATGAAAGAGCTTTGCGACTATTGGATCGAGGAGTTCGACTGGCGCGCGCAGGAGGCCCGGCTGAACGCCTTTCCGCAGTTCAAGACCAAGGTCGACGGGATCGACCTGCATTTCATTCATGAGGTCGGAAGCGGCCAAAACCCGATGCCCCTGATGATCAGCCATGGCTGGCCTGGCTCGGTCGCCGAGTTCCTGAACCTGATCGAACCGCTGGCGCATCCGGAACGCTTTGGTGGCAGTGTGGACGACGCGTTTACCGTGGTTGCCCCGTCGCTGCCGGGCTTCGGCTTTTCCGGCCGCCCGCCGCGCCCCTTCGGTCCACGCAGGATGGCCGGCGTTCTCAACCGACTGATGACCGAAAGGCTTGGCTTTGACAGCTATCTTGCTCAGGGAGGAGACTGGGGCGGCGCAATCTGTTCCTGGCTTGGATATGAACATGCCCCCGCCTGCCGGGCGATCCACATCAATGTTCTGACCATGCGCCACCCCGATGGCCCCCGGACACCCGAGGAAATCGCCTGGGCCCGACAATTCGATGCCGATCAGATCATGCAGAACGGCTACCGTACGCAACAGGCAACGCGCCCCCAGACGCTCAGCTATGCGATGATGGACAGCCCAGTGGGCATCGCGGCCTGGTTGATCGAGAAATTTCACGACTGGTCCGACGTGCCCGTGGGCCGCATCGAGGACGCCCACAGCAAGGACGAACTGCTCACCAACATCATGATCTATATCGTGACACGGTCGTTCAACACCGCCTCGTGGATCTATTACGGACGGCGCGAGGAAGGCGGGCGGATCCTGTCGCCCGAGGGCAAGCGGGTCGAGGTGCCGACCGCCTGCGCCGTTTTTCCGGCCGAGATGTTGCGCTGGCCGCCCCGGTCCTATGCCGAGCGCATCTACAACATCACCCAATGGACCGAGATGCCGCGCGGCGGCCATTTCGCCGCAATGGAAGAGCCCGAGATGCTGCTGAACGACATTCGCACTTTTGCGCGCAGCCTGCGTACCTAATCCGAAGGAGACCCAGATGACGCTTTCGCATGCCGAATTTCAGGCAATCGCCAGCAAACTGACACCAAACGGGCGGGCCTTCATCGATGGCACCTTCTGTGACGCGGCAGATGGTGGAAAATTCGAAACCACCAATCCGGCGACCGGTCAGGTTCTGGCGGAGGTGGCGCATTGCAAGGCCGCCGATGTCGACCGCGCGGTGGTGGCGGCGCGGCGTGTTTTCGACGCGGGCACATGGTCGCGCGCGGAGCCCGAAGAACGCAAACAGGTTCTGCTGAAGGTCGCGCAACTGGTTCGCGAACACGTCCACGAACTGGCGGTTCTGGAAAGCCTTGATACGGGCAAGACCATCAACGACTGTATGGAGGAAATCGGTGGCGAGGTGCCGAAGTTCTTCCAGTGGTACGCCGAACTGGCCGACAAGACATTTGGCAAGATTGCTCCGACCGGACCGGGAGCCATGGCTCTGATCACTCGTGAACCCGCTGGTGTCGCGGGGGCGGTGCTGCCGTGGAACTTCCCGCTTGTGATGGCAGCCTGGAAGATCGCGCCCGCGCTGGCGGTCGGCTGCTCGGCCGTGATCAAGCCCGCCGAACAAACGCCACTGACGGCAATCCGCCTTGCGGAACTGATGCAGCAGGCGGGGGTGCCGGAAGGCGTCATCAACATCGTGCCGGGTTTTGGCGAAACCGCAGGGGCAGCAATCGGCCTGCACAACGACATCGACACGGTTTCCTTTACCGGCTCGACCGAGGTGGGACGCATGTTCATGCGGTATTCCGGCGACAGCAACCTCAAGGGCGTGGGGCTCGAGATGGGCGGCAAAAGCCCCTTCATCGTGCTCGCAGATGCAGCAATCGACGACGAGTTGATCGAACACGCGGCAATGTCGGCCTTCTGGAACGGCGGCCAGAACTGTTCGGCAAACATGCGCCAGTTGATCGCGGCCCCGCTGGTAGAAGAGTTCACGACCCGCATGGTGGAGCGCGTTCGGTCCTTCACCCTTGGGGATCCGCTGGACCCTGCGACGGATATCGGCTCGATGATCACGAAGGATCACAAGGAAACGGTACTGTCCTATATCCAGAGCGGTGTGGACGAGGGCGCGGACAAAATCATGGGCGGCAACAGTGAGCTGCCCGGCTATTTCATCGAACCGACGGTGTTCCGGAACGTGTCACCCGGCATGAAGATCGCACGCGACGAGATCTTCGGTCCGGTTCTGGGCATCATGCCTGTCGCAACGCCGGAAGAGGCGTTGGCGATTGCACGGGATACCGACTACGGATTGCATGCCACCGTTTTTACCAAGGACATCGACCGCGCGATAAATTTCGCCCGGTCGCTTCCATGCGGTACGGTATCGGTCAATGGTTTCTCCGAAGGAGACATCAAGACGCCGTTCGGCGGATATAAGCAGTCAGGGTCGATGGCGCGGGACAACGGCACCGAGGCACTTGAACAATACCTTCAGACAAAGACGATATGGATTCAGACAAAGCCCGGATCAGGCTAAGCCGGGGTCATCGCGCTGAAAGGCCACTGACCGGATGGAGGGGACAATCAGGCGACACGGTTCATGCCGGGTCTGTTGGCGCGCAATGCCCGGCGCCGGACCGCAAATTGCCCCGGCCCCGACATGTTGTCGCGGACATTGCGACAAAGATCAGGCGAAGATGCCTGGATCGAGCCTGTCGACCGGTGTGATAACATCTGCTGGAATGCTCAACCTTTCCGCCGCTTTGCGTAGGCTCTCCTCGTCCGGAGCCTCGTAAAGACAATAAGTTTTCCGCTTATCTGCGCTCAGAAACGAAAAGATCCACTCGACGCCTTCCTCGTCGTTGATCGACTTGATGTGCTTCTTTGCTTCGTCGTCGACCTCCAGCTTTTCGGCAAAGTTCCTCTCAATAATAAATCTTGGCATCAAATCCTCCCAAAACGGGCATTTCGGTCTTAGATCGCCGAGGTTTCAAGCTTGCCCCTTAGGGAAACCATACCCATTTTTTGTGCTGTTGCCAACGCTTCCGCCTCTAGTTGCAAGGCCCGCTTCATGTCCTCTTTTCGTCCGCGACGCCGCAGTGCCGCCGAATAGGCGGCCTTGCTGTGCGCAATCCACGGGGGGGCCTTCATCCGGGTATCGATATCTATGGCGGTTTCGAACATGTGGTCGGAAGCATTCCAGTCGCCCATCAACGCGGCAAGATTGCCCAGCCGTCGCGCGGCGGCCCCGGCGCAAACTGTCGCCGCACCCGCCGTTATCGTCAGGTGCTCATAGGGCAAAAGCTTGTCATAGACGGTCTGGGCATGCTCCTCCTGCCCGACGGCCACGCAAATATCCGCAAGATACGCAAGAGTTGTCGAATACATCGCATCGTGCGGCAGTTCGAACCCGGTTTGGGCGAGGTCATTCAGAATGCGCTCTGCCGCATCCTTGAAGCCCAGTTCAGCAGCGATGACCCCAAAGCCGGGTTGCCATGTCGTGTCTTCCGGTCTTTCCGACATCAGGCGCTTCATGACTGGCGCCACTTCGTGAAGCCTGCTTTGTTCGCGGCGAATGGTGAACATCTGCACGCCAAAGACGCCTTCGACATGCTCGCCGTGGGTATGGCGACCGATCTTCACCGCCTCGTTCGCATATCGCTCCGCCAACCCGAAATCACCATCCAGGATCGCGACCATCGCGCGGGCATGCACCTGCACCCAATAGAGTTGGAGGTGATTTTCCTTCTCCGATATCGCGGTCAACAATTCCAGAGAATGATCCAGCAACTGTCGGTCCACCATCTCGGCGCCGACAAACAAACTCAGTGTTCGGTCGCGCCCTTGATCAATGTTCCCCAGCTTTTCAGCGACGCGGCGCATGGCATTGAGGTTGTCGCGCCAATGATTCTTTTCGATCTTGCTGCGAGTGACAAAAGGTGAACCGTAGCGCGTCATCATCACCGAAAACTGAGCCTTGTGGTCACCAAGTTGGGCGGCAAGTTCCATGGCTTCGCGTCCGAATGAGCCGCTTTTCTCGAAATCTCCGGTGAACATATAGGCACGGGCAAGTTGGCTCATGAGCCCGACACGGCGTCTTTCGTCCTGTTCCGGCAGGTCCTTAAGCGCCTGATTGCAGAAAAGGATCGCCTTGTCATGCTTGTCGCTGGCCATCATCGCCGTATCGGCAAAATGGTTTGCGGCGTCGGCGGCAAGCTCGGGATGCCGGATCGCCCGCGACGTGTTCCAGGCCTCTTCGAGAATCGCGATGCAATCGGGCAGGTGACCGGCGCTGTCATAGCTGCGCCCGATCAGGATCTTTGCCCGGATGACTTCTTCGGTATCGTCACCGCCGAGGTGCCGCGCCGCTTTCAGGGTTTCTTTGGCGTTCGACATCGCCTCGCGACTTGCTGAACGGGCCAATGCCAGTTCGGTCGCGGATAGCCACCGTTCAAAGGCAGACGACCAGTCTTCCGCTTCGGTGAAATGGCGGGCGACCAATTCCGGCTGGCGCTCGATCTCTGCATATCGCAATCGCGACAATGCCTTGGCCACCCGCGCATGCTGTTGCCGGCGGGTCGCGGCAAGCATCGACTGATAGGCGGTATCGCGGATCAGGGCATGTCGGAACACGTAATTCCCGCGACTGTGGCCGCTCTCGAAGATCAACCCGGATCTGCGCAATTCCTGAAGACAGGCAGGTATGTCGATCTGCGCGTCGTCCATCGATGCGATCAGCAGCGCAGGTTCGAATTCGCGACCGATCACCGACCCGGCTAAGGCGACCTGTTTTGCGTCCTGTGAAACCGCATCCAGCCGCGCCATCAGCGCCCCCTTCAGCGACGACGGGACAGACAGCTTGCCTGTGCTGCCAGAGGCCCCGATCGCGCGGGTCAGTTCCTCGACAAAAAGCGGTACGCCATCGGTCTTTTCGATGATCATTTCGATCAGTTCCCGGTCGGGTTCCCGCCCCGAGACGTTCCGAACCAGTTCCGCGACCTGATCCGCTTCGAACCGGCGCAACTGGAGCGTCTGGACATGCGCGTCGCCCTCGGTCCGATCAAGGGACCATTCCGGCCGATGCGTGATCAGGATCATCAGGGGCAGGTCAAAGCAAATCTCCTTGAAACGATCAAGAAGCGCGTTGGTCGAGGCATCGATCCAATGTGCATCCTCGACAAACAGGATGACCGGTCGCACATTGGACCGGACCTTCACCGTGTTGATCAGCGTTTGAATGGTGAGGTCCCGTTGCTCTTGCGGCGACATCGCCAGCACATCCCGCGCCACCTTGCTGCGTGGTGCCACCAACGCCGCGAACACCGGCAGCACCTTTTGCCAGTCCAGTCCAGGTCTTGCCTCCAGCATCGCACTTACATGTTCCAGTATCCGGTCATCGTCGAAGTCGGGGGCGATACCCGCGTCCCGTGAAATGCGTTCGGTAACTGGATGGAACGGACTGCCGGTCAGGTAAGGAGAACAGTTCAGCCGGATGATATCGGCCTGTTCGCGAATAGCGCTGTCCGACAGGAAATCTTCGGTGATCCGCGACTTGCCGATCCCGGCTTCGCCCGAGAGCAGGACGACTTCGCCCTTGCCACCCTTTGCGTGCTGCCATGCTTGTTTGAGTATCCCGGTTTCAAGCGTGCGCCCCACGAGAATGCTGGACAGATCTTCGCCATGGGCTGCGCGAAACCGGCTCTCTGCATTGCGCTCGGCCTTGACCTGCAAGAGGGCACGCGGTGAAGAAAAACCTTTCAGATGCTTTTCTCCAAGCCGCTCGAACTCGAAAATATGATGAAGCGACGCCTCCGTGCCCTCTTCGGGCAAGACGATGGTATTGGGCGGGGCGTGTTCCTGTATGCGCGCGGCAAGGTTCAGGGTCGGCCCTGTCATCGCGCCTTCCTCATAGGTGTTCTCGCCTATGGTATCGCCGACCACGACTTCGCCGCTGGCAACGCCAATACGAATGGACAAGAGCTGCCCGTCCGGGGTGTGCTGTTCGCTCACCCGCTGAACCGCATCCAGACCGGCCTTGATCGCGCGTACAGTATGGTCTTCGTAGGCACGCGGCCATCCGAAGAAGATCAGCAACCCGTCGCCCAGATACTTGGCAACATATCCGCCATATCGACTGGCTGCTCCCGCGACCGCGTCCTGGTATCGTTGAAGCAGGGTCCGCATGTCTTCGGGGTCGAGGCGATTGGTCAGCTCGGTCGAGCCGACCAGATCCGTAAAGAGTACCGTCAGGTGCCTACGCTCGGCGGCCGCCACGCTGGTCGGCTTGTCGGTGGCGCCGGCGCCGCTGTCTGAGACCCCGGTGTCGCTTGCGCCTGTATCACCTCCCGCCTCCGCGGAAGGGGTTTTGGGTGTCGCGGAAGCGCTCGACAATCCCTGGATCGCGGCTAGGATCAGCTTTCGGTGCCCCAGGCTGACGCCCAGCTCCTTCAGATCATCGTTGGTCAGAAGCGGCACGATCCTACTGTCGACATCGTTCTCGCGAAACGTATCAATATACTGGCTCAAGCCCAGACCGGTCAGCCATTTGTCGATCTCAAGATCCATGCCAGATACCATGCTGCTTTAATGATCCCTGATCAAGACGACAGGTTTCCTGCGCAACTGCACCCGACACGACGCCCGGACAAAGAGTTCGGCCCGCCGGAGAGAGGCCCCGGCAGATCGCCCCGTCTTCGGCATCCGGGGTGAACCGTAGCGGCGCCGACCCATGGGTCGACGCCAAATCCCGAAAGGCCGGAACCATCGGTTTCCGGAGTTTGCGAGCCTGAAAGAGGTCAGGCTATTCCGCTGCAGCAACGTTTTCCGAAGGACGAATATTGTGATTGCAGCGAAAGAAATTATCGGGGTCGTATTTCGCCTTGACCTCGGACAAGCGTTTCATGTTGGCGCCATAGACGTTGTCGACACGGTCGACCTCGTCCTCTGGCATGAAGTTCACATAGGCGCTGCCCGTCGAATAAGGTCGCATGTCTTCGAACAGCTTGCGCGCCCAGCCGATGCAGAAATCGTCCTTGTCCGCCGTACTCCAACGGGTATGCACGTTCATGATGAAATGCGCCGAGCGTTCCGGATAGGCCGTCTCACTTGGTGCAACACGTGCCATCGCTCCGCCGACATGCGCGATGAACACTTCGGATTGCGGGTCCGGCAGATCGCCAATGGCAGCGACCAGTACCTCGATCGCCTCGGGTGACAGACCCGCGAAATCGTGGCTTTTCCAATAGTTCCGCTCGCCCGGGGTCAACAATGGATCAAAGGCGGCCTGCCAGCCGACAAAGGGATGCGGACCGATGACATCGACGATCGGATTGCCCAGAGAACGCAGGCCCGCCATCGCCTTTTCTCCTTCGGCCATATCGCCCGCATAACAGGCGGCGAAAATCAGAACCTCCTTGCCATGCCACTCTTCGGGGAGGAAGGGCAGCGGGGGCGCCTTGCGCATCACCGTCCATATGGTCAGCCCATCATCTGCGGTATCCGTGATCGAGGGCAGTTCATTCAGGAGCGAGACCGCGTCTTCGATCGGGTGTACGATCAACCCCGACATCACTTCGGGTCCGAGCGCGTGCAGTCTGAAATGAAAGGCGGTCACGACGCCGAAATTGCCGCCGCCCCCCCGCAACGCCCAAAAGAGATCCGCGTTATGGCTGTTGCTACAGGTGATGATGTCGCCATCTGCCGTGACAACTTCGGCCGACAACAGGTTGTCGATGGTCATGCCGAACTTGCGCGTCGTCCACCCAAAGCCGCCGCCCAAGGTCAAACCGGCAATTCCCGTTGTCGAGTTGATCCCCACCGGAAGGATCAGGCCATAGGCCTGACTCTCCTTGTCGACGTCGCTCAGCAGGGCACCGGGTTCGACGCGCGCAGTCTTGGCAAGGGGATCGACACCGACCGATGTCATCCCGGAAAGATCAAGCAGCAAGGCACCATCGACAACCGCATGACCAGCGATCTGGTGACCGCCGGACCTTATGGACATCACGAGGTTGTTCTT
>NZ_JBXWRM010000017.1:0-90049 GCF_059612905.1 Ruegeria sp. YKSD163 | reverse complement strand
AAGCGGCCACTCGCGGCAGCGCGCCTCAAACGCGCTCAGCTCTACCTCGGCCTGACTTTCCAGCCCCACCATGGCAAAGACCTGCACCTCGAACCCCAGTTCGCGGGCATTGACCTCGGCGTGATAGCCCCGGATCAGCCCCGCATCCTCAAGCGCCCGGACCCGCCTGAGACAGGGTGGTGCCGAGATTCCGACCCGCTTGGCCAGCTCGACATTCGTCATGCGGCCATCCGCCTGAAGCTCCGCCAGAATCTTGCGGTCAATCTCGTCCAGCCGGTGCGCGACCATGAACAACTCCCGTTTTTTGCGGTTCTTATAACAGCCCCGGTCGGCTGCGCAATAATCTTTCGCATATGCGCAATTTTCTTCCCGTGCCTTGCCGGATCACGGCCCCCGGCCGATCGACACACGCGAATGTGCAAAGGGGTTTAAGAGACCGCGCCGGACGGCTATATCCCCTCTTCGACGGGCGGTGCGCCGCCAGCCAACTGCATTGGGGATATCATGGCCGAGACACGTCACACCAAGGTTCTGATCATCGGCTCGGGGCCCGCGGGCTATACCGCCGGTGTCTATGCCAGCCGCGCCATGCTGGAGCCGATCCTGGTTCAGGGGATCGAACCGGGCGGCCAGCTGACCACCACCACCGAAGTCGAGAACTGGCCCGGCGATACCGAGGTGCAGGGCCCCGACCTGATGGTGCGGATGGAGGCCCACGCCAAGGCGATGGGCTGCGAGATCATCGGCGATATCATTACCTCGCTCGATACCTCGGCCCGCCCCTTTGTCGCCAAGGGCGACAGCGGCACCACCTATACCGCCGAGGCGGTGATTCTGGCGACCGGTGCACGCGCCAAATGGCTGGGGATGGAGAGCGAGGAGAAATTCAAGGGCTTTGGCGTCTCTGCCTGCGCCACCTGCGACGGGTTCTTTTATCGCGGGCAGGAAATCGTGGTGATCGGCGGCGGCAATACGGCGGTCGAAGAGGCCCTGTTTCTGACCAATTTCGCCTCCAAGGTGACGCTGATCCACCGCCGCGACGAGCTGCGCGCCGAGAAGATCCTGCAGGATCGCCTGTTCAAGAACGAAAAGATCGTGCCGCTCTGGTTCAACCAGCTGGAAGAGGTCTATGGCACCGATGCCCCGCTGGGTGTCGAAGGGGTCAAGGCGCGCAACGTCAAGACGGGCGAGATCACCGACATCCCCTGCAAGGGCGTGTTCGTGGCCATCGGCCACGCGCCCGCCAACGAATTGGTCAAGGATGTGCTGGAACTTCACAATGGCGGCTATGTCAGCGTGAAACCCGGCACCACCGAAACCTCGATCCCCGGCATCTTTGCCGCCGGTGACCTGACCGACCACAAATACCGCCAGGCGGTGACCAGCGCCGGCATGGGCTGCATGGCCGCGCTTGATGCCGAACGGTTCTTGGCGGAGCAGGAGTGATCCGTTGATCGTCTTCTCCGGCACTGTCTGGAGAATACTGTTCGCCGATCAGGCCGGGGCGCCCACCGCCCCGGCCCGTGCGCCCGAAGGGCGGTTTCATCATTCCGGCCAAAAGGCGCTTTATGCCTCGCTGACGCCCGAGGGCGCAGGCGTGGCGATCCGGCGCTATGTGGGGCCACAGGACCCACCCCGTGCGATCGTGCCGCTTTTGGTGACTGATGCTCGGCTGGCCGATCTGCGCGGCCGCCCCGAGGTTTCGGTGGTCTGGCAGGATATCCGCGCCTCCGGCGCCCCCGCACCCAGTTGGGCCTATTCCGACACGGCCCGTGCCGAAGGGGCGCAGGGCCTGCTCTATTCCTCGCGCTCGCGTCCCGAGCTGAGCCATATCGTGCTGTTCGGCCACGGCCCGGTCAGGGCAGAAGGCGCGCCGCCCCTGCCCTGGCCTGGCCCCGAACTCACCACCAGCTGACTTGACCGCCCGGCCCCGGCCCCACACACTCGGGTTCGGGACCACAAGAGACGGGCGGCATGGGCACAAGCGCACTCTGGCGGGGCAGTCTGGCGACACGTCTCAGGATCGCAACCGGGCTGATCCTGTTCGCCTATGCCTTCTTTCACTTCGTCAATATCGGGTTGGGCCTGATCAGCCCCGTCTGGATGGCGGCGTTTCAGGATGCCCGCCAGATCATCACCCGCAGCCTGCCGGGCTCGATCCTGCTCTATGGCGCATTGCTGATCCATGCCGGGCTGGCACTGACGGGTCTGGCGCGGCGGCGCTCCTTGCGCATGCGGCCGGCCGAGGCGATTCAGCTAGGGCTGGGCCTGCTGATCCCGCTACAACTGATCGCGCATCTGGTCCACACCCGCTATGCCCACGAGGTTCACGGCGTCAATGACGAGATGAGCTATCTCATCATCCTGATGTGGCCCAATATCTCGATCTGGCAACAAAGCGGGCTGTTGCTGGTGGTCTGGATTCACGGCTGTATCGGTCTGCATTTCTGGTTGCGACTGACCAACTGGTGGCGCGCCTGGGTGCCCTGGATGATCGGGCTGGCGGTTCTGGTGCCCGCCTTCGCGCTGGCCGGGCTGCTGACCGAGGGTCGGCGGATGTTCGCTATCTTCACGGACGATGCGCAACGGCCCGGTTACATGGAGGCATTCAACTGGCCCGATACCGAGACCTTTATCGAGCTCTTTGCGGTCAAGGACTGGGGGCTGGCCTTGTTCTGGGGGTTGCTGGCACTGGCGGCGACAATCCATCTTGTGCGCAAGCTGATGCGTCGGCGCAACGCGGTGCGCATCCGCTATGTGGACGGGCCCGAGATCGTGTCCGAGCGGGGCCTGACCCTGCTTCAGATGTCGCGCAGCCACGGGGTGCCCCACACCGCGCTTTGCGGCGGCAAGGGGCGCTGCACCACCTGCCGGGTGGTGATCGAGGAGGGGGCCGATCTGCTGCACCCGCCCTCTGAGGTAGAGCTGCGCTCGTTGCGGGCTGTCGGGGCGCCGCCCAATACCCGGCTGGCCTGCCAGATACGACCGACCGATCCGGCCACCGTCTTTCGCGTGTTCCGCCCCGAAGGCGGCCGCAGCCGCGCCCATGCCAGCCAGGGACAGGAACGGCAACTGGCGGTGCTGTTTCTCGACATGCGCGGATTTACCGCCCGCACCACCGGACAGTTGCCCTATGACGTGGTGTTCCTGCTCAACCGCTTCTTCGATGCGATCGTCCCCTCGGTCGTCGGCGCGGGCGGCACGGTGGACAAGTATCTGGGCGATGGCTTCCTGGCGGTGTTCGAGGCCCGCGACGCCCAGACCTCGGCCCGTGCCGGGATCGAGGCCGCGCGCAGTATCGGCGCCGCACTTAAGGTGTTCAACCGGACCCTTGCCGCAGAGGGTACGCCGCCCGTACGGATCGGGATGGGGCTGCATCTGGGTAATCTTGTGCTGGGCGAGATCGGTGCCGCGGGCCATGCCCCCCGCACCATCATCGGCGACACCGTGAACGCCGCCAGCCGGCTAGAGGCGGAGACCAAGGCGCTGGGAGTTGAACTGCTGATTTCCCATGCGGTTCTGGAGGCGGCCGGGGTCGAAACAGACGGGCTGGAGCTCAGTGAATTCACCTTGCGCGGGGTGCCGCAACCGGTGAGCGCCCTGGCCGTTACCGCTGCCGCAACGCTGTCATTGGGGCAGCCCAGCGACGAACAGCGTTCCGATTAGCCCGGCAAACCGGGGAATGAGCCGAAAAAGTTTCACCTTTTTTGGTCAAATCCGGCAAAAACCTTTTGATTTGTCACGGAATGGCACAATTCGTCCTTTGTTGCGCCGCAGTCCTAGACAATCTGCGGCCCACAGGTCTATTGCACCGCCAGCACAGACCCCTCAACACAGTGACCTTACAGATCAAGAGTATCGACATGACCATGCTGAGCAACCTCGCTCCGATCCCGGAACTCTATGTCTCCTACGACTCGGCGCAGAAACTGAAGATGGAGGCGGCCGAGCTGAAAAGCCACGATCTGTCTCCGCGCCAGATCTGCGACCTCGAACTCTTGATGAACGGCGGCTTCTCGCCCCTCAAGGGATTTCTGGGCGAGGCCGACTATGACAATGTCGTCGAGAACATGCGGCTGGCCGACGGCACCCTCTGGCCCATGCCCATCACGCTGGACGTCAAGGAAGAGTTCGCCGACGGGATCGAACTGGGTCAGGACATCGCGCTGCGCGACCAGGAGGGCGTGATCCTCGGCACCATGACCGTGACCGACAAATGGGTGCCCAACAAGGCGCGCGAGGCCGAGATGGTCTTTGGCGCCGACGATCAGGCGCACCCTGCGGTCAACTACCTGCACAACGTTGCGGGCAAGGTCTATCTGGGTGGCCCGGTGACCGGCATCCAACAGCCGGTGCATTACGATTTCCGCGCCCGCCGCGACACCCCCAACGAGCTGCGCGCCTATTTCCGCAAGGTGGGATGGCGCCGCATCGTCGCCTTCCAGACCCGCAACCCGCTGCACCGGGCGCATCAGGAACTGACCTTTCGTGCCGCGCGCGAGGCGCAGGCCAACCTGCTGATCCATCCGGTTGTCGGCATGACCAAACCGGGCGACGTCGATCACTTCACCCGCGTGCGCTGCTACGAGGCGGTGCTGGACAAATACCCCGCCGCCACCACCTCCATGAGCCTGCTGAACCTGGCCATGCGTATGGCTGGCCCGCGCGAGGCGGTCTGGCACGGGCTGATCCGCAAGAACCACGGCTGCACCCATTTCATCGTTGGCCGCGACCATGCTGGCCCCGGCAAGAACAGCCAGGGCCAGGACTTCTATGGCCCCTATGACGCGCAGGAACTGTTCAAGAAGCATCAGGACGAGATCGGCCTGGAAATGGTGGACTTCAAGCACATGGTCTATGTGCAGGAGAAGGCCCAGTACTATCCCGTCTCCGAAGTCCCCGAGGGCGACACGGTGCTGGACATCTCGGGTACCGAACTGCGTCGCCGCCTGCGCGAAGGGCTGGAGATCCCCGAATGGTTCTCCTTCCCCGAAGTGGTAAAGGAACTGCGCCGCACCTCGCCGCCGCGTTCGAAACAAGGCTTTACCGTGTTCTTCACCGGCTTCTCGGGCTCGGGCAAGTCGACCATCGCCAACGCGCTGATGGTCAAGCTGATGGAGATGGGCGGCCGCCCGGTCACCCTGCTGGACGGCGACATCGTGCGCAAGAATCTCAGTTCCGAACTGGGCTTTTCGAAAGAGCACCGTGACCTCAACATCCGCCGAATCGGCTATGTTGCCAGCGAGATCACCAAGAATGGCGGTATCGCGATCTGCGCACCGATCGCGCCCTATGCCACCACCCGCCGGGCGGTGCGCGAGGACATCGAACAGTTTGGCGCCTTTGTCGAGGTGCATGTAGCCACCACGATCGAGGAATGCGAGCGCCGCGACCGCAAGGGCCTGTACAAGCTGGCCCGCGAGGGCAAGATCAAGGAATTCACCGGCATCTCGGACCCCTATGACGTGCCCGAGAACCCTGAACTGCGCGTCGAGACCGAAAATGTCGAGGTCGACAACTGCGCCCATCAGGTGCTGCTGAAGCTGGAAAACATGGGGCTGATCGCGGGCTGAACGCCTATCCCAGAACGCAAGAAGGCCCGGGATCGCTCCCGGGCCTTTGTCATTCTTGTCTACAGGTCGTCCAGGATCATCTGCGCCGCCCGCGCCTCATGCGCGGCATAGGGGGCAAGCTGGTCCTTGAGCGCGCGCAGATCGGGCAACCGGGCAGCGTAGTCCTCGGCACTCATCGCCATGACCGCGCGGCGAATATCCTCTTCGCCCTGACACAGGATCATCGCGCGGGTGTCGACGAAATCAGCGATATTGGGACAGCCCCAATAGATCGGCACCGTTTCGCAGAGCACCGCATCCAGCAGTTTCTCCGAGAAATAGTTCCGCTCCTGCACATTCTCAATCACCACCGAATAGCGATAGGGCGTCAGCCCGTCGGCCTTGCTATCAAAGGGCTGATAGCCCCGCCCCAGCACTGCTACGTCCTGACCGCTGGCGCGCACCCAATCCACCACCGCATGGCGCAGCTTGTGGCCCGTACTGTCCCGCTTGGCCGAGGCGATGAGCGAGCATTGCGCCACCTTCTCGGGTGTCAGGTCGCGCCACTCGGGCACCCAAGTCGACCCAAAGAGCAACAGCCGCGCATTGGGCAACCGGTCCACCGCCTCTTGGTTAAAGGTCAGGACCCGGTGAAAGCGCCGCCAGGTGAGGCGCAAGAGCGCGTAATGCTTGGCATGGATCACCGCAGGTTCCGCCATGATCAGCGAGATGCGCGCGCGCGTCCCCCGGTTCAGCCGGAAGTGGGTTCCGGTGCGGGGATAGACCAGCAGGTGATCCCCCGCCCCCAGATCACCCAGGGTCTTGCCCACCAGCCGCTCGGGGCATCCCAGCGGCCAGTTCAACCGGTCGAGCGGTGTGCCGGACAGTGACGGCCCAAGTTTCATGCCATAGGGCAGAACAGCAATGGCGGGATCGGACATGCGCTTATCCCGGCAGGTGGACCTGGCCGCGCATCAGGACATATCCCTGCCCGGCGACCTTGATCCCCGTCATCGCCTCGGGTGGTCCCAGGCGCGTGACGCGCGCCTGACCGGGGCGGCCCATGCCATGCCCCTGCTCTGCGATGAACGTGTCTTTTGCCATCAACCCGTGATGCCACAGATATGCGGCCATGGCCCCTGTCGCCGATCCCGTGAACGGATCCTCGGGCGGGCTGGGCGGCGCCAACAGCAGCCGGGCAAAGGTATCGCCCGCCTCGGTCGCGCCCTCGAGCGTGACCAGAAACGGCTCCAGCATGTCCGATCCGTCATAGCCAAGCCCCGCCGCCATCCGGGTCAGCGCCGCCACATCCAGCCGCGCGGCCTCGAGCGCGGTTCGGTCGCGCAATACGGTGATGCAAAACGGCAGCCCGGTCGACACCATCTGCGGCGGCGACACGATGGCCTCGGGCGGCAGGCCAATGACCCTTGCCACCTGCTCGGCAGGCACCAGCGTGCCGAATTGGGGCGCCACCTGGGTCATCTCGATCTCGTCCCCCGAGATGCGGATCGGCACCAGCCCGGCGCCGGTTTCCAGCACCAGATCGGTCTTGTCGATGAAACCGCGCGCGCTGAGCGCGGCGACGGTTGCGATGGTGGGATGGCCGGCAAAGGGGATCTCGCGGCTGGCGAGGAAATAGCGCACCTTCAGATCGGCCACATCCGATGGGCCGGTAAAGGTGCATTCGACCAGCGAGGTTTCCCGGACAAAGCTCATGCAGGTCTCGACCGACAGGGCCGCGCCACCATGCACCACGGCGCAACCATTGCCGCCAAAGGGGCGGTCGGTGAACGCGTCCACCCAGTCAAAATCGTACCAGTTCATCCGCGATCCTTTCGCCATCTGCCCGCAGAACCGCATGTTTCGGCGGTTCCGCCGCAAATGTCACGCGGGAAATCCGGCCCTGTTGCGGGCGCGGATCAATGCACCGCGACGGGCGACAGATCGTTCTGGCGTGCCAGCACAAAGGCCATCCGCCGGTCGGCCACCAGCGCCAGCTGCTCGCCAGCGGCGTTATGCACCGCATAAAGGTGATCACGCCCGCCCGCCTGTTGGCGGAC
This sequence comes from Ruegeria sp. YKSD163, assembly GCF_059612905.1. NCBI lineage: Bacteria > Pseudomonadati > Pseudomonadota > Alphaproteobacteria > Rhodobacterales > Roseobacteraceae > Ruegeria > Ruegeria sp. YKSD163. Next base: position 82,437 of record NZ_JBXWRM010000017.1, on the reverse strand, counting down.
CTCGTCGGGCAGATCGGCAACATCGACCGCCTTGACATAGACGATCCGGTCGCCGTCATCCTTGAAATCGAACGGAGTATGCATTGCTTACCCTTTCCTGATGTTGATCGTCTGAACCACCGATTGCGGCACCGCGCGGCTGAGATCGACATGCAACAGACCGTTTTCCATCACGGCCTCGCCCACCTCGACCCCTTCGGCCAGCACGAACATGCGCTGGAACTGACGCGCGGCGATGCCACGGTGCAGGAACACCCGCCCCTCGCTGTCGTCGCTCTGACGGCCACGGATCACCAGCTGACGATCCTCGACCGTGATCGACAGATCCGCCTCGGCGAAACCGGCCACCGCAAGGGTGATCCGATACGAGGTCTCGGAGGTCTGCTCGATATTGTAAGGAGGATAGCCCTCGTTCCCGGACTTCGCCGAACGCTCCAGCAGCCGTTCCAACTGCTCGAAGCCCAGCATATGTGGGTAAGAGCCCAGAGTAAGTTTCGACACGTTTCTCTCGTCCTTGTGGTCAAAGCGACGTTCACGCGCGGCCCCGAAACCGGCAACCGCTTGACACAGAATATGGGAAGAAATCGGACACACCACAAGGTCTGGCCGAAATCAGAGTAAAAGCGTATTCTTTGCAGCACCTTGGAAACAGACCTGCGAGTCGCCCGAATGAACGCACCCAGTGATATGTCGATGAAAACGGATGAGGTTCTGCGGGTCGAACTGGAAGTATTCCGGCGCCAGCACCGCGACCTGGACGAGGCCATCGCCGCGCTGGAGGAAAAGGGCACCGCCGATCAGTTGACGGTGAAACGACTGAAGAAGCAGAAACTGCGCCTCAAGGACATCATCGCGATGATCGAGGACCGCCTGACCCCCGATATCATCGCCTGATCCGGCCTGTCCCGGCACGCCGCCATACCGCATTGCCAGTTGGCCGGTTTTGGCTATAGTGCGCGCTCTTTCCACAGAGGACGGGGCACATGGCCGGGGTCAAGGTAGGGATCATCATGGGCAGCCAGTCGGACTGGCCGACCATGAAGGGTGCGGCGGAAATTCTGGATGAGCTGGGCGTGGCCTACGAGGCGCGGATCGTCTCGGCGCATCGCACCCCGGACCGGCTGTGGGACTATGGCCGTGCCGCCGTGGGGCGCGGCTTGCAGGTGATCATCGCCGGGGCCGGCGGGGCCGCGCACCTGCCGGGCATGATGGCCTCCAAGACGCGGGTGCCGGTGATCGGTGTGCCCGTGCAGACCCGCGCCCTGTCGGGGGTCGATTCGCTTTATTCCATCGTGCAGATGCCCAAGGGCTATCCGGTTGCGACCATGGCGATCGGCGCGGCGGGGGCGGCCAATGCGGGGCTGATGGCCGCCGGTATCCTTGCCTTGCAGGATGCGGGCTTGGCCGAGCGGCTGGACGCCTGGCGCACGGCGCTATCGGCCTCGATCCCCGAGGAGCCGGTCGATGAGTGAGGCGCTGAAACCGGGGGCCCGGATCGGTATCCTGGGCGGTGGCCAACTAGGCCGGATGCTGTCGGTTGCGGCCGCGCGGCTGGGTTTTGTCACCCATATCTATGAACCCGGCGCCAACCCGCCCGCCGGTCAGGTGGCTGATCGGGTCACCACCGCAGGCTATGACGACGCCGAAGCACTGGCAGAGTTCGCCGCCTCGGTCGACGTGATCACCTATGAGTTCGAGAACATCCCGACCGAGGCGCTCGATATCCTTGAGGCCCACCGCCCGATCCGCCCCGGGCGAGAGGCGCTGCGGGTCAGTCAGGACCGGCTGACCGAGAAGAGCTTTCTGCGCGATCTGGGCCTGATGACGGCGCCCTTTGCCGATGTCACCGATCTGGCGAGCCTCGAGGCCGCGATTGGTGAGATCGGCACGCCCGCGATCCTCAAGACCCGCCGCTTTGGCTATGACGGCAAGGGACAAGCGCGGCTGAAAGCGCCCGAGTATGCCGCGGCGGCGCTGGCGGACATGGCGGGCGCGCCCGCGATCCTGGAAGGGTTTGTGCAGTTCACCCACGAAGTCTCGGTCATCGCCGCGCGCGGGCTCGACGGACAGGTCGCCTGTTTCGACCCCGGCGAGAACGTGCATCGCGACGGAATCCTGCACACCACCTCCGTGCCCGCGCGGCTGAGCGCGGCGCAGCGTACCGACGCGGTGTTGCTGGCGGCTCGGATCCTGAACGCGCTCGACTATGTGGGCGTGATGGGGGTTGAGTTGTTCGTGACCCCTGCCGGGCTGATCGTGAACGAGATCGCGCCCCGTGTGCACAATTCCGGGCACTGGACGCAGAACGGCTGCGCCGTGGACCAGTTCGAGCAGCATATACGAGCGGTGGCAGGCTGGCCGCTGGGCGACGGGCAGCGGCACGCGGATGTTGTCATGGAGAACCTGATCGGCGCCGATATGGATCGGGTGCCCGAGCTGGCCACCGAACGCGATCTGGCGCTGCATCTCTACGGCAAGGCCGAGGCCAAACCCGGTCGCAAGATGGGACATGTCAACCGGATACGGCGTGGCGGTTGAGGCAGGCGGCGAAATCCGGCACGGATTTCGCGCGCCCCGCCGACGGCCCGTTGGGCCTGAGACGGGGCGCAGCCCGTATCGCGCTGCGCGCGATGCCTCCGGCGGGAGTATTTGCCTGCAAAGTGAATGAGTTCAGGACAGGAAACGTGTGGCCACATCCCCGGACATGTAGCTGACCCGGCCCGCGGCAAACGTCGCGGCGACCCTTTGGCTCTGCGCGTCGAGGATCACCAGATCGGCACGTTTGCCGGGTGCCAGTTCCCCCCGGTCGGTCAACCCCAGCACCCGGGCCGGGCTGCTGCTGACCAGCGCCCAGGCGGCGGCGAGGTCGAGAAGCCCCGTACGGACCAGCATCAGCGCCGCGCGGCGCGGGCTGGGATAGTGGTAGTCCGAGGCGAGCGCGTCACACAGTCCCATGGCAATCAGGTCGAGCGCGCTGACATTGCCCTTGTGCGAGCCGCCACGCACAACGTTGGGTGAGCCGAGGATGATATGGCCGCCGCCCCCGCGTACGGCCTCAGCGGCCTCGAGCGTCTCGGGAAACTCCGAGATCGTCAGCCCGCGTCGCTGCCAAGTGGCGCAATCGGCGGCGCTGTGGTCGTCATGACTGCCCATGTGGACCCCCCGCCGGTGCAGGTCGGCGCAGAGTTCATCCAGAGCTTTCGGCACCTGCGGGCCATTTGCATGCAGCGCCTTCAGCAGTTCCAGATGTGCCTCGGGGCTGCGGCCCGCCTTCAGCGCCTGCCCCGCCAGCCGTGGCGGCTTGCGTCCCTCGGCCAACCGCTCATGCGGCAAATGATCGTTGAATACAACGTAAGGAACCTGCCATTCCACGAGCCGCTCGGGCAGTGTCGCGTAGTCTTCGAGCAGATGGGTTTCGAAACGCAATTGCGGGATCAGATCCGTAACCAACCCGTCCCGGACCTGTCGGATCGCCTGAAACACACCTGCGGCGAAATCGGGACCGCGCAGACCGCCCTCCCAGCTCCAGAATTGAGCCAGTACAGCGGTGGTGATCCCGTTGGCCGCCAGTTCCGCCTCGGCGGCCACAACGCCTTCGGTCATTTCCTTCATCGCTCCCCGGCGCGGCGCCATGTGCCGCTCGAACCCGTCGCCATGCAGATCGACAATACCGGGCAAGACCAGGTAGCCGCTCAGATCGACGCGGCGCCCGGCGAGGGCGTCAACCACCTGCCCACCCGACAGGAACAGGTCGCAGCGCGCGGGGCCATCGGGCAAAAGCACCTCGGCGCCGGTCAGGGTCACCTCAACGCTGGTCATCGATCTCTCTCTCCCGGTGCTTCCCAACACTCGCTGCGCAGGCAGACGCGATCTATCGTTTCGAAAACGGCGTCGAGCCAGGTCAGGTCGGCATCGAAATGCCCATTCTCGATGAAATGCAGGGTCTGTGCGATGACACGCGGGTTGTTCATCATGAAGGTATGGGTGACCGGCAACACCAGATGGTCGGTCATGCCCGCCACCCGCGTCGAGGCAACCGAGACCTTGCCGTCATCGGGGCCAGGGATGATCGACGAGAAGATCGGGTTGAGCGACTGATCGCCCGCGATCACGCCAACCGGGTAATCCACCGGTGGCAAGCTGCGCGGGACACTGTCCGGACCGGTACCCAGCGCCAGGCCCGCCGGACCATTCAGGCGGCCGAACACCTCCCAGGCGCCCAGTTCGTCGACCAGTTCGCTGCCCTGGTTTGGCGGCGCCAACAACACCACCCGGCCCAGATGGGCGGGCCGGTTGCTGAGCAGCCAGTAACGGATCAGGATGCCTCCCATGGAATGGGCAACCAGATGCACCGTCTCGTGGCCACAAGCGGATATCGCTGGCGGCAGGGTTTCACGCGCCAGTTCCGGGATGGGCATGTCGGTCGAGGGATAGCCGGGACGCACCACCCGTAGACCGCGCGCCTCGAACACCTGATCCATCACCGTCAGCGACGCCTCGGTCCGCGCCAACCCGTGCAGCAGCACGACACAGTCGGCCCAGAGGGCACTGGGCAGCAGGCAGAGGAATAGAACAGGCAGGCATCGCATGGGCGCGGCATACTGCGAATTGCTACGCAACGAAAGGCTCAAGCAGCCGGTGCGCGGCGGATCGACAGCGCGATCCCGCCCAACAGAACCGCCCCGCCAAGAAGAAGGCGCAGCGGGGCCGTCTCGCCCAGCAGCAGCACGCCCCCCAGCACCGCGATGACCGGTGCGCTCAGTTGGACCGTCGCCGCCCGGACCGGCCCCAGGGCGGGCACCAGCCGATACCAGAGCGCATAGCCAAGACCCGAGGTCACCGCCCCGGAGACCAGCGCCAGCAACACGCCCTGCCAGGTCATGGCAGGCAGCCCCGCCAACGGCAGGATCGCACCAGCGGTCAACGGCAGGGCCATCACGAAATTGGCCCCCGTCGCGGCTAGTGCATCCGCTTCGCCCCGCCCTGCCAGCGTATAGGCAGCCCAGCCGATCCCGGCGAGCACCATCAACCCGGCCCCTGCCGCATCGACGCGAAAGGCGCTCGCTGGCCACAGAACCCAGACCAGCCCGGCAAAGGCAATCACCGCGCCAGTCAACTGCCGACGCGTCGGCGGCGCTCCCGTGGCTGCGCTCCAGCCGAACATGGCGATCTGCACGACACCGAACAGGATGAGCGCACCCAACCCGGCATCCAGCGTCAGATAGGCCAGTGAAAAACCGACCATATAGAGGGTCAGCGAACCGGCCCCCAGCAACCGGCGTCGGTGCCAGAGGGGCAGCCGCTGGCGCTGCGCGAGAACGAGCAGGGCAAGCATCATCGCTCCGGCCAGCACCCGAACGATGGCAAAGCCGCCCGGATCGGCCCAGCCGCCGGCCACCGCCAGACGGTTCAGGACCGAATTGGCGGCAAAGGCGGTCATGGTCAGGGCGGTAAGCAGGAACAGTCGCATACACCCGGATTACCGGATCACGCGCCGATACAACAGACACATACGCGTCAGCGCGGCTCCAACGCGAGCGGATAGACCAGCCGCGCCTCGGGCACATTGCCGCCCGGCCCGGCCAGCATCAGATGGTCGTTGGGATAGGGCGCGTGCAACGCCGATGCACGGGCACGCGAAAAACCGCGCGGCTCGTAATAGGCGGGATCGCCCAGCACCACGATGGTCAGGTCGCGCTCTGCCGCCCATTTCAGGGTCAGTTGCAACACTTTCGAGCCGATCCCACGCCGCTGCGCCTTGGGCGCAACCGCCAGCGGGGCCAAACACAGCCAGCCGTCGGGTGCGCGCATCCACGACAGAGCGGCATAGCCCAGCAACTCGCCAAATTCCTGAAAGGTGATCTCGGTGGCGATGTCCCGGTCGGCGCGTAATTCGCGCACCAGCTCCGCCTCGGCCCCGGTATCGAAGGCCGAACGCAGCAAGGCATCGACCAGATCGGGGAATACGGCGGGCGGAAATGGTCTCATGCAAAGCTCAACTTTCGCTAGACTGAGGGCGGTTCAGTTCGCCCCGATCGGCGGGTTCGGCATACACCGCATGGCCCGCAAGGTCACGGTCACCCAAGTGTTTTCTTTCCCCGTAAACGAAACCGGCGAGACTCTGCCTGCTGCGGCGGTTGGAAAAACAAAGGGGCCGCCCATGGGCGGCCCCGGTATTCTACTGCGAAGGGTTTGTATCACATAGGCCCAGAGGCCTATGAACACGCACCTTTGACAGATGATGTTCAGGCGAAATCGCCTCTTACATCATGCCGCCCATGCCGCCCATGTCGGGCATGCCGCCGCCTGCGGGGGCGTCTTTCTGCGGCTTGTCGGCGACCATCGCTTCGGTGGTGATCAGCAGGCCAGCAACCGAGGCCGCATCTTCCAGAGCGGTGCGGACAACCTTGGCCGGGTCGATCACGCCGAACTTGAACATGTCGCCATATTCTTCGGTCTGCGCGTTGAAGCCAAACGCTGCATCGCCCGATTCACGCACCTTGCCGGCAACCACGGCGCCGTCGACGCCTGCGTTCTCGGCGATCTGGCGCAGCGGCGCTTCGATGGCCTTGCGCACGATGTTGATACCGGCGGTCTGGTCGGCATTTGCGCCTTCGAGGCCCTCGAGGCCTTTGCCAGCCTGAACCAGAGCGACACCGCCGCCCACAACGACACCTTCCTGCACGGCAGCGCGGGTGGCGTTCAGGGCGTCATCGACGCGGTCCTTACGCTCTTTCACTTCGACTTCGGTCATGCCGCCGACGCGGATCACGGCAACACCGCCGGCCAGCTTGGCCACGCGCTCTTGCAGTTTCTCACGGTCGTAGTCGCTGGTGGTTTCTTCGATCTGGGTGCGGATCTGAGCCACGCGGGCTTCGATCTCGGCCTTCTCGCCTGCGCCATCAACGATGGTGGTCTCGTCCTTGGTGATCGAGATTTTCTTGGCGGTGCCCAGCATGTCCATGGTCACGGACTCGAGCTTCATGCCCAGGTCTTCGCTGATCACCTGACCGCCGGTCAGGATGGCGATGTCCTGCAGCATGGCCTTGCGGCGATCGCCGAAGCCCGGTGCCTTGACGGCTGCGATCTTCAGACCGCCGCGAAGTTTGTTGACCACCAAGGTTGCCAGAGCTTCGCCTTCGACATCCTCAGCAATGATCAGGAGCGGCTTTTGCGACTGGATCACCTGCTCGAGCAGCGGAACCATCGGCTGCAGCGAGGACAGTTTCTTCTCGTGCAGCAGGATCATGCAGTCTTCGAGCTCTGCGATCATCTTGTCTGCGTTGGTCACGAAATAGGGCGACAGGTAGCCGCGGTCGAATTGCATGCCCTCGACCACGTCGGTCTCGGTTTCCAGGCCCTTGTTCTCTTCGACGGTGATGACACCCTCGTTGCCGACCTTCTGCATCGCTTCGGCGATCTGGCGGCCGATTTCGGTTTCGCCGTTGGCCGAGATGGTGCCAACCTGCGCCACTTCGGCGCTGTCGTTGACGGGGCGCGCAGCGGCCTTGATGGCCTCGACAACCTTGGCGGTGGCCAGGTCGATGCCGCGCTTCAGATCCATCGGGTTCATGCCGGCGGCAACCGATTTCATGCCTTCCTTGACGATAGCCTGGGCCAGAACCGTCGCGGTGGTGGTGCCGTCGCCGGCCTCGTCATTGGTGCGGCTGGCGACTTCTTTCACCATCTGCGCGCCCATGTTCTCGAACTTGTCTTCCAGTTCGATTTCCTTGGCGACCGACACACCGTCCTTGGTGATGCGGGGCGCACCGAAGCTCTTGTCCAGAACCACGTTGCGGCCTTTAGGGCCCAGGGTCACCTTGACCGCGTCGGCCAGGATGTTGACGCCCTTGAGCATCTTGTTGCGGGCTTCGGTATTGAACTTGACGTCCTTAGCAGCCATGTTCTTTCTCCTTGAGAAATGTGTTTGGAATGATGCGACCAGAGATCAGAGAAGCGCGTGGCTTACTCGATGATCCCCATGATGTCGCTTTCCTTCATCATCAGCAGCTCTTCGCCGTCGACGGTGACTTCGGTGCCCGACCATTTGCCGAACAGAACCCGGTCGCCCGACTTGACTGCCATCGCGATCAGCTCGCCGCTATCCTTGCGGGCGCCTTCGCCACAGGCAACGACAACGCCTTCGCTGGGCTTTTCCTTGGCGCTATCGGGGATGATCAGGCCGCCTGCGGTTTTCTCTTCGCTTTCGGTACGGCGAACCAGCACACGGTCATGAAGCGGTTTCAATGCCATCTTTGCAGCTCCTTGAGGCTCAAAGTTTGTTTCCCTCCCCCTGTTCTTAAACAGAGGCATTAGCACTCAAGTCCGACGAGTGCTAACGGCGCATAGCTAGGGGGTCGAAGGAACCGAGTCAACATCGGAGATACGAAAAGTTGCCACCGCCAAGTGCCGCAACCAGGCCTGTTTACTTCCCTCGCCCGCTTGCGCAGATTTGCAAGGTCAACAGGAAGGGCGGGTTTGATGCGGATCGAAGCGAACGGGATTTACCTCGAAGTCGAGCAGAGCGGACCGGAAGATGGAGTGCCATTGTTCCTGATCCGAGGCCAAGGCAGCCAACTGGTGCATTGGCCCAAGGAGTTGAGCGCAGGTTTTGACGCCGCCGGGTTTCGGACCATCGCCTTTGACAACCGCGATGTGGGCCTGTCTCAGCGTTGCCCGACGCCGAATGTGCCCGACAGCGCCGACGCCATTCTGGCGGCGCTGGCCGCGGGCGCGGACCTGCCCAAACCCTATGGGATCGAGGATATGGTGGGCGACATCACCGGCCTGATGGATGCGCTGGGGATCGAACGCGCGCATTTCTTTGGCATCTCGATGGGGGGCGCAGTGCTGCAACAGCTTTGCATCGACCAGCCTGACCGAGTGCTTTCGGCAACCATCGTGATGACCGCCTGCCGCCCCTTTACCGAGCGCGCGGGCGCAGGACGCGAGGCACTGTTGGCGCTGGCCGCGAACCTGCTGGTGCGTGACGTGAAACAGCAGGACTATCTGGAGGCGCAGGTCGCCGAACACGGGATGTGGGGCAGCCCCGGCTATCCGATGCCCGAGGCCGATATCCGCGCCATGGCCGAGCGCGCCTGGGCGCGTGGTGTCGATGCGGCGGGAAAGAACCGGCAGGTGCTGGCCATCCTGCACGCGCCCGACCGACGCCCCGGCCTGCGCCAGCTCGATCTGCCCTGCCTGGTGATCCATGGCAGGCAGGACACGCTGATCCCGCTGGAGATGGGAGAGGAAATCGCCGCGCATATTCCGGGCTCGGAGTTTCACGCCATCGAGGGCATGGGTCACATCATCACCCCGAAGCTGGCCCCGGTTATCGTGGAGCTGGTGCGCGACTTCATCGCACGGCGCGCCTAGATCGCACTCAGGAACAACCCGCTCGCCAGGAACGTCACGACCAATCCGGCGGCAAGCTCCACCATCGGCAGGGCGACGCCGGCAAACCGCCAGGCCGTGGCCGCGCCCAGCACCCCGCCGCGCAACCCGGCCGAGGCCAGCCCGACCCCGACGGTCACACTGGCGGTTCCCAACGCCATGGCAAAGGTTCCGGCGATTCCGGCCAATGCGATGCCCATCTGCCAGGTCAGGATCAGCACGAACAGCGCCCCGGTGCAGGGCCGGATCGCGATGCTGGCGATCAGCGCCAGCGCCTCGCGCAAGGTGCCGATCTGTTCGACCTCGCTCAGGCTAGGGCCGTGCTTGTGCCCGCAGTGGGAACAGGTCTCGCCGTCATGATGGTGGTGATGATGCTGCGTGGGTTTCCGAGTGGCCAGCAGCCGCCGGGCGCCTCGCCAGACCAGCCAGCAGCCGATCAACGCGATAGCCGCATAGCTGGCGGGCGCCATGATCCGCTCGGTCGCGCCAACCAGATGCTGACGCCCAAGATCCAGCACCGCCACCCCGGCATAGACCAGCGCGATCGCGGTAACCGCCTGGCCCAGGCTCGCCGCCAGCCCGATCGCCGCAAGCCGCAGAACCGGCACCCGCCGACCCAGCCCATAGCCGCCGATCAGCACCTTGCCGTGGCCAGGCCCGACCGCGTGAAAGAATCCATAGGCGAAACAGACCGACAACAGCAGCATCAGCGCCCCGCCCTGCCCGCTGCGCAATCCGCGCAGCGCCTTGGCGATCTGGTTCTGAAAATCCCGTTGCTCGCCCGCCGCCCACAGCGCCAGCTGGTCGAAACCGCCGCTGAGCCAGAGCCAGCCCAGCAGGGCCAGAACCAGCGTGACCGGCAGGATCAGGAGCCGGGACATGTGACGCGGATCTCGGTGGCAAATTCAGCACCGATCAGGGGGATATCCATCTCCTCCAGATCGGCATCGGCGTCGATGCGCAGCAGCATCTCCTGCATCTCGGCAAGTTGCCCGTCGATATCGGGCTCCAACCGCTCCAGCAGGCAATCGTCGCGCCCACTGAGGGTGACCGGGCGCGCAACCTCGTAGGCGGTGTAATAGGTCTCGTCATAGGGGCGCAGCGACAGGGCTGCCCCCGATCCCAAGGCCCCACCGGTAACCGCGCGCAGATGGGTCGACACGATCCGTCCAGCCTCGGTGGTGGCGGTGGGTTCCAGCGGGCCGGACAGCGCCAGTGGCTGATCGCCCAACCGCAGGTCGAGATCGCCGTTATAGCCCTCGATCCATTGCGCATCGAACCCCGCCAATTGCGCCTGTTCCTCGGGTGTCAGGCTGCCATCGCCATCCTGGTCCAGGCCCAGTTCCTCGAGGATGACCAGCGAATAGAAATCATCATAGGCCCAGGTGACCCGCACATGTGTCAGCGCCCCGTCAGGGGCAAAGATCAACTCGAATCCGGTGTCGATGAACACATGCGGATGCGCCATAAGCGGCGCGGGGAGCAGGAAAGTGAGGGCAAGGGCAATCCGGCGCATGGCCAGACGATAGGGCGCGGGTGGGGGGCTGGCAATCCGGGCAGGCGCAGCTGCGGCGCTATTTCGCCATCGGATGCAAAACGAGCGTCTGCAGCGCCATGCCCACTGGCCCGACGGTATCAAAAAGGATCGCTTGCGACATGCCGATACCGTTAGGCTGCCAATGCGATACGGCCTCCGCTGCAAACCAGTCGCCACAGGGCTCGCGATGGATTTGCAGGGTCAGGTCGGTATTCATGAAGCCAAACCGCACCGGAGGCTCGTTCCAGGAGATACCGTTGCCGCAATCGGCCAGCGGGCAGATCGCCTGAATCGGCGAAGGTGCCTCGGTGGCCAGCAAATGCGGCGCCTTCATCCAGACGGTTTTCGGCCCCGGCCCCAGATCCTCGCCCTCGGGATAGGCCATCTCGATAAACTGGCCAAAGGCGGGCCGGTCATGCAGCTTGCCCACCAGCAACGCCGGACCGGATCGCGCGCGGGCAAAATCAGGGGTCGGCACCGTTGCGGTGGGCACCTCTCCCAGTTCCTTGCGCACCAGATGCATCGAGGTTCCGGTGAGGCAAAGCGTACCCTCGTCATCGTGCAGGGCAAGCCGGGCTGTGGTGAGCGTGCGACTGTTGCGCTCTATCTCGGTGGTGATCCGCAGCCCCGCCAGCGGCAGCGGTTTCAGCACGTCGAGCGTCAGCCGGGTCAGCATCTTGTCCGGCCCGGCAGCCGCCTCGGCCGCGCGCGCCACCAGGCCGGTGACCGGCCCGGCATGACAGTGATCGGGCGACCACGGCCCGCGCGCCGGATCGTTGCCGACAAACAGCCCCGGTTCGGTTTCGGTGAAATAGACCGGGGCCGTCACGGGTATCAGACCTTTTCCTGCGTGTACTTCTTCAGCTCGGTCCGGGCGATCTGGCGGCGGTGCACCGCGTCGGGGCCATCGGCAAAGCGCAGGGTGCGCTGACCGGTCCAGGCAGCGGCCAGTGGCGTGTCCTGGCTGATCCCCTGCCCGCCATGCATCTGCATCGCCTCGTCGATCACCTTGAGCGAGACGCGCGGCGCCACCACCTTGATCTGGCTGATCCAGGGCGCGGCGGCCCGGGCGTCGCCCTGATCCATCATCCAGGCGGCCTTGAGGCACAACAGGCGCGCCATCTCGATCTCCATCCGACATTCGGCGATGATGTCGTAATTAGCACCCAGATGCGCGAGTTTCTTGCCGAACGCCTCCTTGTCGAGCGCGCGTTTACACATGCGCTCCAGAGCGATCTCGGCCTGGCCGATCGAACGCATGCAATGGTGGATGCGGCCGGGCCCAAGCCGGCCTTGCGCGATCTCGAAGCCGCGCCCCTCGCCCACCAGGATGTTCTCGGCCGGCACGCGGACATTGGTGAACCGGAGATGCATGTGGCCATGCGGTGCGTCGTCGTGACCAAACACCAGCATCGGACGCAGGATCTCGATGCCTTCGGTCCCGGCAGGCACCACGATCATCGAATGGCGCTGGTGCTTGGGCGTATCCTCGCCCCCGGTCTTGACCATCACGATATAGACCTTGCAGCGCGGATCGCCGGCGCCCGAGGCCCAGTATTTCTCACCGTTCAGCACATAATCGTCGCCATCACGGACACAGGACATCGAGATATTGGTGGCATCCGAACTGGCCACATCCGGCTCGGTCATCAGATAGGCCGAGCGGATCTGCCCCTCCAGCAGCGGCGCCAGCCAGTCCTGCTTCATCTTCGCGCTGCCATAGCGCTCGAAGACTTCCATATTGCCGGTATCGGGGGCGGAACAGTTGAACACCTCGGCCGCCAGCGGGGTCTTGCCCATCTCTTCGGCGAAATAGGCGTATTCGACGGTGGTCAGGCCGAACCCGCGATCGCTGTCGGTCAGCCAGAAGTTCCACAGGCCGGCCGCCTTGGCCTTGGCCTTGAGGCCTTCGAGGATCTCGGTCTGGCGGGCGGTATACTGCCAGCGATCGCCCTTGGCGATTTCTGCGTGGTACTCATCCTCCAACGGCATGATCTCGTCGCGGATCATCGCCGCGACGCGATCCAGAAGCTTGCGGTTCTCGTCGCGCATCGCAAACGTCATGTTCATGGCTTGGCCTCCCCTGCCCCCGGACAACGGGGGGAATGTCTGGATCGAGGATGACTTGGCCCGCGCGGGAATGTCCAGCCGCGTGACGAAACGTCACCGGCCCGAATGTGATCGTGCAGGAAAGGTGCCGTGGGAGAGGGGCCGGAAAACAAGGTTTTCCGGGCCGTTTTCCGGCGCGGAAAACGGCCGCCTGACGCGCGCGCGACAAATCAACTGATGAAGTCGGTATAGGCCGCTTCGTCCATGTAATCGTCCATCGGCGACAGGTCCGTGGGCCGCATCTTGAAGAACCAGGCCTCGCCCATGGGGTCCTCGTTCACCATACCGGGATTGTCGGCCAGCGCCTCGTTCACCTCGACGATCTCGCCATCAAGCGGCGCCAGGATATCCGAGGCCGCCTTGACCGATTCGATCACAACGATCTCGTCATCCTTGCTGACCTCGGTTCCGGGCTCGGGCAGTTCAACGAACACAACATCCCCCAACTGCTCGGCCGCATGGGCGGTAATTCCCACTACGATCAAGTCGTCCTCGGCCAGCAGCCATTCATGCTCTTCGGTATACTTCATCCGGTGTCTTTCCATCTGAAAAACGCTTGCTGCGGGCAAGCCTAGCTTCACCCCCCATTTGCGGCAAGAGAGCAAATGACCCAAGGCATCAAGCGGGCTTGAAGACGCGCTCAAAGGGCCCAAGAAACGCGTTGCAAAGGATGTGTTTTCAGGTGGCGCCAAAGCCGGGTGTTCCCGCTTCTCGATCCCGAGACCCCGGTCGCGGGGCAAAGCGGTTCGTGCTGCTGTCCTGTCAGTTCCAGCTCAATCCGAACGCCGCCAAGTGTATTTCTATTTGAAACCAATGGCGACATGCACAGCGTCCGGGTAGACCAGTCGGTTACCCTGGAAATAATCCGCGAGGGACTCCGCAACCTCGTTTATGAGTGCGTTCTGCGCATCTTCCGGGAGTTCGGTGAACGCAGCCGCTATCGGCATCGAGCGCAAGTGCAATGGTACGAACTCGGATGCTGGCGGCACATCGATCATCAGCTCCTGACGAAAAACGACGACGTCGGAAAAGCCTTGGGCGCTCATTTGGCTTTTCAGTTCGTTTGCCGAGGGTGTTTCCCGTTGCGACCGCTGTTTTCTCGCAATCTCTGGGGAAATGTGATGCTCAACCGCAGCACAAATAGCGCTCGTATACGGGCTGTGCCCATCCCAGATCGAGAAACCCAGACGACCGCCCGGAGCCAGAAGCCGCAAGAACTCTCGCAAAGCCTGCGGCTTGTCAGGGAAGTAGTGATATCCATGCTGAGACAGGATGACATCGTAGGACTCCGAGGGCAGATCGATGTCGCAAACATCGCTTTCGATCCACGCGATATCGAGATTACCGGCCAGTTCCTTCGCTTGCGCGAGCATCGGAGCATTGATGTCGAGGCCGTCTACCTTGCCGCCTGGCCCTACCTTTGTCTTGGTCAATCGGGTTGTCACCCCCGTGCCGCAGGCAACATCCAAGACACGTTCCGAACTGCGAAGTGAGAGCTGGTCGATCAGAGCCTCGGCCCATCGGCCAAACCAAAGCGGCACCATGACTTCTTCGTAAATCTTGGGCCCCTCACCCGCCAATTGAAACGTCATGAAGTGTGTCTCCGTCGTCGCGCTCTCAGTGGACAGCTCTACCACCACCGTCAATTCTGGTCAAAACGCGTGCTTTTCATCGAAAGAACTCAAAGAAGGACTTCCCCGCCAAATCGCCTGCAACATTTCTTGGCAGCACCTTGTCACGAAACAGGAGGTCGAGCCACGGCACAGGTTGCCCGGGCTTGGGACGACCATGCGCCATAAACGGCGCGAACGGCGCCAAAGGGCAGGAGCCGGACAACCCCGAATAGCGCTGACGTCACCGATACGCCGTCTTACGGCGTCAGCATCCATGCACCATCGGCGCCCTTGCACATCCGGGTGCCGATCACCCGCGCATTTGCCGCGCCCTTGGGCCGGATCACATGGTGCAGCACCGCGCAGTCACCCTGCACCGCGTCGACCCGAACGGTTCCCTGCGAGTCGGTCGTTGCGTTCTCCCAGCCGCTTTCGCGCCCGACCACGGGCTTTCCATCGACAATCAACTGCCGCGAGGCCGCGCCCATCAGTTGGAAATCCTCGGGCTCCAGCCCCAGCTCGGCGATGATGCGCGAGATTGGCTTGGCCTCGGCCGCCCCCCCGTACAGTCCAACAGCCAGCAGAAACGCCACAACCAGTTTCATCGCTCACTCCTCAATTCCGGCGGATTTGCCGGATGATTACACGGCCTCGACCCGAACGCCAACGCGTCCGGATGCCCCGGCTCCGGCAATCTTCAAATAAACACGAAGGTTCCTATCTGACCATCCGCACTTGGACTGCCGTCGTCCCCGTCCCAGATTGGCGCAGAGAACAGGACGAGGCACCCATGGCATCCCCCACCTATTACGCCCCGCAAGGCGGCCATCCCGGACAAGAGCAGTTGCTGACCGACCGGGCCATGTTCACCGAGGCCTACGCGGTCATCCCAAGGGGTACGATGCGCGACATCGTTACCAGCAAGCTGCCGTTCTGGGAGGAAACGCGGGCCTGGATTCTCGCCCGGCCGCTAAGTGGTTTCGCCGAGACTTTCTCGCATTACATCATGGAGGTAAAACCCGGCGGCGGCAGCGACCGCCCCGAGACCGATGCAGGCGCGCAGGCGGTGCTGTTCGTGGTCGAGGGGGCGGTGACATTGACCCTCGACGGGGCCGATCATGTGCTGGAACCCGGCGGCTATGCCTATATCCCGGCGGGTCACCCATGGCGGCTGCGTAACCATGCAGGCCCCGCTGCCCGGTTTCACTGGATCCGCAAAGCCTATGAAGCGGTTGAGGGCCTTGATACCCCGACACCTTTCGTGACCCGCGAACAGGATATCGCCCCGAACGAGATGCCGGGCACCGAGGGGCGCTGGTCGACGACGCGTTTCGTCGACCCCGACGACCTGCGCCACGACATGCATGTCACCATCGTGAACTTCCTGCCTGGGGGCGTCATTCCCTTTGCCGAAACCCATGTGATGGAACACGGGCTCTATGTGCTGGAGGGCAAGGCCGTCTACCGGCTGAACCAGGACTGGGTCGAGGTCGAGGCGGGCGATTACATGTGGCTGCGCGCCTTCTGCCCGCAGGCCTGTTACGCGGGCGGGCCGGGGCCGTTCCGCTATCTGCTCTACAAGGATGTGAACCGACACATGGCGCTGCCGCGACGCTAATATCTTCAGGATGCCGAGTATCCGGCACCTGCCATTCGTTGTCAGTTGACCGTGGCGGGCTGCGACACGAACGCCGTTGACCGATCCGAGTTCGCCTCTCGTGCCCTGTTGCGGTCTTCTCGCGGTGGGCATCCGAACTTGCGGGCGTAATCGCGGCTGAACTGCGCGGGGCTTTCATAGCCGACGTCGAACGCAACCGAAGACACCGCCGCGTCGCTGTCCAGGATAAGGCGCCGCGCTTCGAGCAGGCGGATATCCTTCTGGTATTGTCCGGGGGTCAAACCGGTCACCGACTTGAAATGCGCATGAAAGGACGACGTGCTCATGCCGGCATGCTCGGCCAACGCCGACACTTTCATCGGCGCCTCGATCGAGGCGCGGATCGAGGCAATCGCGCGCGCAACGTGATTTGACGGGTCCTCTCGATTCAGGAAACGCCTTAGGATTGCGCCCTGCGACGACAACAGTAGCCGGGCATGGATCTCGCGTAGCAGGATCGGACCAAGCAGCGGTGCCGCGATCTCTTGCCGGGCGAGCTTGATGAGCCGACCGATAGCATCCAGCAATTCACCATCCGCCGGACAAGACAGAAGCGCCGCCGCATTGTCCTCACCCCCGGCAATATCCGGCATCCGATCGAAGAAGCCGCGCAGGATGCCAAGATCCAGTGGCAGCACCACGGCGATGTAGGGCTCGGCCAGAGAGGCCCGGGTGATGCGCGACAGAACCGGCAGATCGTGGCTGACGATAATGGCATTCCCCGCCGGGCAATGCACCGACAGGGTTCCGGCGGAAACATCCTTGGCCCCTTGCAAAATTACGCAGAGCAAAGGCCGGTACAGTGTCCCCTCGATAGCCGAGGGCTGGGTGCGCCTCAGCAGGACAGCCCCACCCAAGCCAAGCTGGATAACGCCCCCTGCCGCATCGGGCGCAGCCAGCTCACCCGCCAACCTAACAAGTCCCGAGTGCATCGGACCTCCATAAACGTCTCTCAAGGCAGGTTTACCACAGACCGGTCCTCGGCATCATTTTTTCGAACAGTTGGAGAATATGACAAGACTTGGAGAGAAAAGAGCAAAATTATCAACCCGTTTTCACTACTATATCTCTAATAGAGCAATTCTTTCAAACCCTCGGACAACTTCTTGGAGCACAGGGATGACCAACTCTCCCAACGAGACCCCCATGACAGAAAGCGGCCTCCCCCTGGTTGGTTTCGGTACCTACCTCATTGCCGACGAGAACGCCGCAGCAGCGGTCGCGGCCGCTATCGGGGTCGGGTATCGCCATATTGACACCGCGGCGGGGTACCACAACGAGGCCGGCGTGGGCCAAGGCATCCGCGACGGCCTTGCCGCAACCGGGCTTGACCGCGCGGACCTGTTCGTGACGACGAAACTGTGGCCCGGCAACCCGGCCTGGGGAGACACACCAAAGGGATATGACGAAACCATTGCCGCCTTCGAGGCGTCGTGCGCGGCACTCGGGCTCGACCATGTCGACCTGTACCTGATCCACGCCCCGTCAGGCGGCGCCGAACGCTTAAACGAATGGCGGGCGCTGGTCGATCTCAAGGCTCAGGGCAAGGCCCGCGCCATCGGGGTAAGCAACTATACCGAAGCCCATATCGAAGAGATTCGGGCGGCGGGCCTGCCGATGCCAGAATACAACCAGATCGAGTTGCATCCCTGGAGCCAAAAGCCCGAACTTCTGGCTTGCATGGCCGAAAACGGTATTGCTCCGATCGCCTACAGCTCACTCGTTCCCCTCTCCACCTGGCGTGCGGAACCAGGGCAAGCCAGCGGCAAGACTGCCGAGATGCAGGCAGACGGAACCGATACACACTCTCCCTTCAAGGCGATGGCCGCGAAACACGGTGTGAGCGAGGCACAAGTCCTGTTGCGGTGGGGCGTGCAAAAGGGGTTCGCGGTCCTGCCCAAAAGCCTGAACCCCCGGCGGATGCAACAGAACATTGAACTGTTCGGCTTTGCCCTTGATGACGATGAAATGGCCCTGATCGAAACGATGGACCGGGGCGATGGTGTTGCCTGGGCAACAGGCGACCCACGTTTCATGGGGTGAGACCGATCGTGGCCCGCCCCCGACCGGGATCAGCGCCCCGATTTTGAAAGTCGGGGGCATGCCGGCGTCCCTTTTCCCGTGTTCTTGTCCCCGGCCTGCTGCGGCTGGGGCTTTTCAGACCCTGTGCAATCTGCTCGAAACATCACAGGGTTTCGGGCTGCACAGGAGGTTTCACCAAGAATAGGCGTCGCGTCTTGTCCGCCCTTCTCGCCCTGTCCGTCTTTGGCCCGGCTGTCGCGGTTGCGCAGCAAGAGACGGTCACCTCACGGGTGATGAGCCGGAGCTGGGCGGCCACGCAGGTATCCGACGCACCCTTGGTCTATCGTGCCACGCGCGACCAGAACGATTTCAGCCCGCTTGGCGCACCTGCCCGGCTGCGCACCCTCCAGGCGATTGCCACCGTTGAACAAGCGACCGGCTACACGGTTGTCCGCAAGACGTTGTACCGGAAATTTCGGGTGAGTTCTTTGCCAGGGTCAACTGTCGGTGAGGCAAGCGGTGTCTGGGCATTGAGATCGGTCAAAGCTCCTGCCATAGCTTGCCCATGAGACTCGCGATCAACGGATTCGGCCGCATCGGCCGCACCATCCTGCGGCAGCTGCTGGCTGCGCCGCGGACCACCGATATCGACCTGGTGCTGATCAACGATATCGCACCGCTTGAGACCTGCGCCTATCTGTTCGAATTTGACAGCACCTTCGGGCCCTGGCGCGGCAGCGTTGCCACCGGCGCCGACAGCTTGGTCGTTGATGGCCTGACCATTCCTGTCACCCACAGCGCCGACCTGGCACGGGTCGACCTGTCGGGCGTGGATGTTTTGCTCGATTGCACCGGCATCGCCCGCACATCGGACGTGGCCGCCCGGGGCCTCGGTGCCGGAGCTGGCAAGGTGCTGATCTCAGGCCCCTCGCCCGCCGCCGAAATCACCGTGGTGCTGGGCGCAAACGAGGCGCTTCTGGGGAATGCCCGTATCGTCTCGAACGCCTCGTGTACCACCAACGGGCTGGCACCGGTGGCGCGGGTGATCGATGACATCGCGGGCATCGTCAGTGCGCATATGACGACGATCCACTGCTACACCAACAGCCAGCCGATGGTCGACGCGCCCCGGGGTGATCTGGCCCGCTCGCGGGCCGGGGCGCTATCGATGGTGCCCACCACCTCCAGCGCCACCCATCTGATCGACGAGGTCCTGCCGCATCTGGCCGGCCGCATCTCGGGTGCGGCAGTCCGGGTTCCGACCGCCAGCGTTTCCGCGGTCGACCTGGTGGTGCAACTCGACCGCGCGATGACACCTGGACAGTTCGATGCCGCCCTACGCGCCGCGGTCGAGACCTCGCCAGTGCTTGGCTGGACAGACAAGCCGCTGGTCTCCTCGGACCTGCGCGCGCGCCCGGAATCGCTGGTCATCGCCGGCCCCGAGACCCGCATGGTGGGGGACAGGCAGGTCAGGGTGTTCGGCTGGTACGACAATGAATGGGGATTCTCGGCCCGGATGCTGGATATCGCCCGCCTGATGGCCGTCTGACCCCGGCCACGGCACCCGGCACCTTTCTTCTGTTCGAAAATACCTCCGCCGGAGGCATCGCGCTTCAGCGCGATCCGCGCGCGGGGCTTGCCCCCGCGCGCCCGGCCCAACCGGGGCCAACGCATCTTTGATGCGGTGGACCCGGGCGGGAGTGGTCCGCCCGATGAAACCCCTTACTTGCGACCGTGTCCGGCCATGCCGCCCGAAACCTCCTCGGTCGCCTCTTCCCCCAGTTCCTGCGGCAGGATCAGGTTCAGCACGATGGCAATCACGGCCGCGGGCAACAACCCGCTGGTCATCAGGATACGCGCGGTATCGGGCAGATGCTGCACCGCGCCGGGCTCCAGTTGCAAACCCAGCCCGACCGACAGCGCAATGGCAAAGATCACCATGTTGCGCCGGTTCCAGTGCACGTCCGACAGCATCGAGACACCGGCGGCAACCACCATGCCGAACATCACGATGACACCGCCGCCCAGCACCTCGATCGGCACGGTACGGATGATCGCGCCCACCTTGGGCACCAGCCCGCAGAGGATCAGGAACAGCGCCCCGATGGTGACCACATGGCGGCTCATCACCCCGGTCATGGCGATCAGGCCCACGTTCTGGCTGAACGAGGTGTTGGGGAAGGCACCGAACAGACCCGCAACAGCAGTGCCCAGACCATCGGCATAGGTGGCGCCGGCGATTTCCTTGTCGGTCGCCTCGCGTCCCGCGCCGCCCTTGGTGATGCCCGAAACATCGCCCACCGTCTCGATGGCCGAAACCACCGCCATCATCGCAAAGCCGATGACGGCGGCCAGCGAGAACTCGAACCCGTATTTGAACGGCACCGGCAGAGCAAAGCCCGCTGCCCGGCTCCAGCTGGTGCCAATCCCCTCGAAGGTCACCATGCCCACCATCAGCGCATAGACATAGCCAACGATCAGCCCCAGCAGCACCGCCGAGACCGACAGCATGCCGCGGGCAAAGAACTTCAGCCCCAGCGTCACTAGGATCACCACCAGCGCCGCCGACCAGTTGAGGAGCGAGCCATATTCCGGGGTGCCGATGGCGGGCACGCCGCCAGCCGCATACTGAATGCCGACCTTGACCAGCGCCAGACCGATCATCGTCACCACCAGCCCGGTGACCAGCGGCGGCAGCGCAAAGCGGATGCGCCCGATGAAGAAGCCGAGGCAGAAATGAAACAGGCCGCCGATGATCGCGCCGCCGAATAGCGCCGCCAGCGCATCCACCCCCTTGCCCGCCACCAGCGGGATCATGATCGGCAGAAAGGCAAAGCTGGTGCCCTGCACGATGGGCAGGCCCGCGCCGACCCGACCGATGGTCACCGTTTGCAACAGCGTCGCCACACCGGCGAACAGCATCGACATCTGGATCAGGTAGAGAAGCTGCGGGAAGTCGGGCGAGTTCGAGCCAAAGCCAAAGCCCGCCGCCCCCGCCACGATGATCGCCGGCGTGACGTTCGAGACGAACATCGCCAGCACATGCTGGATGCCCAGCGGCACCGCCTTTGCTAGCGGCGGGGTGTAATTCGGATCGCGGAGTTGCTCCGCAGTCCCGATCGAAGTGTCAGCCATGATATCACTGTCCTCCCTGTGTGGATCATGGGGGTCTTGCCGCCTCTTGTCTGCCGGGCGGCTTCTTTATCCGGCGACCACCTCCCATGGGTCGTCGAACCAGAATTCTTCCAGATTGGCGCCGGGGCCGATCCGGTCGACCACCGCAAACAGGCCCGGCGCGGCCAGCGGCGTCAGCACCCCGTGCCAGGTGCCGCGATGATAGTTCACCGCCTGCCCTGCTTCAGTGACAAAGGCGCGCGGCGTGCCGGGGCGGCCGCCCTCATCGGGGGCCACAATGACCAGAAAGGGCTGATGGCTCATCGGAATAAAGGCCTGACTGCCATCGGGATGCCGTTCGACCATGTCGAGCGTATAGGGCAGCGCGCGCGGGTTGGCGTTGAACAGGCTGATACCCGCGCGCCCCTCGATGAAATCGAGCCGCGCGCGGTCATGATAGCGCCCGCATTGCCCTTGGTTGATGATCTTGTCCGGTGCGCCCGAGACCGACAGCAGGTCGCCAAAGGGCGCGAACCCGGCGACCGTGATCGGCTCTGTCACGATGCGGCGGCTCATGAGGGCAGCACGTCGCGCAGGCGGAACTCGGCGATGCGTTCGACCTGTCGGCAGGCCTCGGCAAATTCGGTCTCGCGGTCATTGCCGATGCGGCGCTGAAAGGCGGCAAGGATCGACGCCTTGTCATGGTCGCGCACCGCGATGATGAAGGGAAAGCCGAAGCGCGCCACATATTCGGTATTGAGCCGCGTAAAGGTGGCGCGTTCCTCGTCGGTCAGCGCATCGAGCCCGGCCGAGGCCTGCTCGGAGGTGCTTTCCGCCGTCAGCCGTTTAGCCTGCGCCAGCTTGCCCGCCAGGTCGGGGTGGGCGGTCAGAACGCCCAGCCTTTCCTCGACGCTGGCCGAGCGGAACATGCGGCAAAGCGCATTGTGCAACCCGCCCGCCGTGTCATGGGCGGGGCCGAGTTCAAGCCCATGGGCGCGCTCGGCGATCCAGGGGGAATGTTCGAAAATGCCGCCATAGGCCGCCACGAAATCGGCCTTGGGCATCTCGGAGGGACGGGTCCGGGCCACCGGCGGATGCTCCCGCGCCCAGTGCTCGGCGATTTGCAGGCGCGTGGCGAACCAGACGTCCGCATGCCCGCGCGCATAGTCGAGGAAGCGTTTCAGCGCCATCACCCGGCCCGGACGGCCGACAAGACGGCAATGCAGGCCGATGGACAGCATCTTGGGCGCGCCCTCGACCCCTTCAGCATAGAGCGCGTCGAAGCTGTCCTTGAGATAGGCATAGAACTGATCGCCCGAGTTGAACCCCTGCGGCGTGGCAAAGCGCATGTCGTTACAGTCGAGCGTGTAGGGCACGATCAACTGGTCACGCCCGTCGATGCGTTTCCAATAGGGCAGATCGTCGTCATAGGTGTCGGCGATGTAATCCATCCCGGCCTCGGACGCGAGGCGCACGGTGTTCATCGAACATCGCCCGGTGTACCAGCCGCGCGGACGGCTGCCGGTCACCTCGGTATGCAGGCGGATCGCCTCGGCGATCTCGGCGCGCTCCTCTTCCTCGGGCATGTCCTTGTGTTCGACCCATTTCAGCCCGTGGCTGGCAATTTCCCAACCCGCGGCTTTCATCGCCGCCACCTGATCCGGCGAACGGGCCAGCGCGGTGGCGACGCCGTAGACAGTGACCGGCAGGTCCTGCATCAGACGGTGCAGGCGCCAGAACCCGGCCCGCGCCCCGTATTCATAGATTGTCTCCATGTTCCAGTGTCGCTGACCCGGCCATTGCGCGGCGCCCACCACCTCAGACAGAAAAGCCTCGGAGGCGGCATCGCCATGCAGGATGTTGTTCTCGCCGCCCTCTTCGTAATTCAGCACGATCTGCACCGCGATCCGGGCACCGCCGGGCCAATTGGCATGCGGGGGCGTCGCGCCGTAACCGATCATGTCGCGCGGATAGCGGGGAGATGTCATGGCTGGGTCCTGCCTGATTGAGAATGAGATCCGCTTTTGTCCATATCCCAGAACGCGGGTTCCTTTTATCAAATGCGATTTGACGCAGCTTTCGGAAATTGGAAAGAGCGCACTGGACCGTCCAGGGGCATGATGGGCAGCGGGGCGCCCGGTTCAGGGTGCCGCAGGGTCGGCCCACTGGGCAAGCGGCCATCTTCAAATCAAGACAGAAACTCTCTCGTGTTTTCCGGGTTTGCCCCAGGCAATATGGATATGCGAGGCAAGGGGACGCACAAGGAGGCCGCCATGACCGGATATCTGACCACACATGTTCTGGACACCGCCCGCGGGTGCCCCGCCGCGGGACTGAGGATCAGCCTGTACAGCATCTCTGGAACAACGCGCAGCGAGATTACCCGGATGGTCACCAATGCGGACGGACGGACCGACGCGCCAATCCTGCCTCAAGAGACCTTTGCGACCGGGACCTATGAGCTGGAGTTTGCCGCTGGCGACTATCTGCGCGCCACCGGCCAGGCCGGGGAGGAACCGCTGTTCCTGGACATTGTGCCGATCCGGTTCGGAATGTCGGACGCCGAGGCGCATTACCATGTGCCGCTGCTGCTGTCACCCTTTGGCTATTCCACCTATCGCGGTAGCTAGGCGCGGTCGTTGAAGAAGCGGGGCCCTCCCGCCCGTCGGTCAGGCATCAAAGATGCCCTCCTCCCGTTGGGCCAGGCGCCGCGCTCCTGGCGCAGCGCGGTTGCGGTGGGCATGACCGCTCGCCATTGACCGACCGCGCCGGAACGCAGGTCCGGCGCCGGGCCCAACGCCGGGAGTTGCCCGTCAGGGCAGCGATCCGGGGGCGGGAGCGCCCCGGTCTCAGGCGGCGACCTTTTCGGCCGTTTTCACCGCCCGTCCGATCCGTTCTATCATGAACTCCATGAACAGCCGGGTCTTGGGGTCTTGATGTCGCCGGTGCGTATAGAGACAGGCCATCTGTACGGGCACCGGAGGTGTGTCCATCGCCACCGGCACCAGCCGCCCCGCCTTCAGATGTTCGGCCACCTCGAAAACCGGCTTCATCGCGATCCCCTGCCCCGTCAGCGCCCAATCGGTCAGCACATCACCATCGTCGCATTCGTGCCGCCCCGAAACCGCAAACCGGCGCGGGCCTTCGGCGGTCTGCAACAGCCACTGGAACTCGGTCGCGCCGGGAAAGCGCAGGTTGAGGCATTCGTGCCGCCCCGCGATCAGGTCCTGACCGGTGACAGGCAGCCCGCGGCGCTTGACATAGTCCGGTGCGGCACACAGCACCCGGCGGCAATCGGCGATCTTGCGGATGCGCAGGTTGCTGTCCTCGGGCTGGCCCAGGAAAAAGGCCAGATCCAGCCCCTCGGTGGTCAGGTCGATGGTCCGGTCGGTCAGCCGCAAACGGATGTCGATCTCGGGATACTCGGCCAGGAATTCCGGCACGTTCGGCGCCAGCAACCGCCGCCCCAACCCCAGCGGCGCCGCCACAAAAAGCGAACCGCGCGGCGCCTCGGTCAGGTGCATGACCTGCGCCTCGGCCTCGTCCACCGCATCCAGCACCGCCACCGCCCCGGGGTAAAAGGCGCGCCCCTGCTCAGTAGGCGTCAGGTTCCGGGTGGTGCGCTGGAACAGCCGCACGTTCAGATGGTCCTCAAGCTGCGAGATCCGGGCCGAGGTCACTGCCGGCGAGATCCGCAAGTCGCGCCCCGCAGCGGACATGCTGCCCAGTTCATAGACCCGCACGAAGGTTCGGATATTATCGAGATAGGACATTGTTCCGGAAATTTTGATACAGCTTGGCAATATGCTGGAATACCGGAAAAAACGCGCTTTGCCTAGTCTGACGCAAACGGATCGGAGACCACCCTTATGTATGATCTAGCCGTGTTCTGGGATTGGCTGGCCTTTGGCGTGCGCTGGCTGCATGTGATCACCGCGATTGCCTGGATCGGATCGTCTTTCTATTTCATCGCCCTCGACCTCGGGCTGCGCAAGGCGCCCGACCTTCCGCCGGGTGCCCATGGCGAGGAATGGCAGGTGCATGGCGGCGGATTCTACCACATCCGCAAGTTCCTGGTCGCGCCCGAACGCATGCCCGAACACCTGACCTGGTTCAAATGGGAGAGCTATGCGACCTGGCTCAGCGGCTTTGCCCTGCTGATGATCGTCTATTGGGCGGGGGGAGAGCTGTATCTGATCGACCAGTCAAAGGCGGAACTGGCGCTGTGGCAGGGCATTGCGATCTCGGCGGCGACGCTGTCGATCGGCTGGCTGGTTTATGACCGGCTGTGCAAATCCGGCCTGGCCGAGCGCCCGACCCTGTTGATGGTGCTGCTCTTTGTCCTGCTGGTGGTGATGGGCTGGGCGCTGAACCAGGTGTTCACAGGTCGCGCCATGATGCTGCATCTGGGCGCCTTCACCGCCACGATCATGAGCGCCAACGTCTTCTTCATCATCATCCCCAACCAGAAGATCGTGGTGGCCGACCTGATGGCCGGACGCGCGCCCGATCCGAAATACGGCAAGATCGCCAAGCTGCGCTCGACCCATAACAACTATCTGACGCTGCCGGTCCTGTTCCTGATGCTGTCGAACCACTATCCGCTGGCCTTTGCCACCCAGTACAACTGGATCATCGCGGCGCTGGTCTTCCTGATGGGGGTGACGATCCGGCACTATTTCAACTCGCTGCATGCCCGCACCGGCAATCCCACATGGACATGGCTGGTTACCGCCCTTTTGTTCCTTGCCATCATCTGGCTCTCGACCGCACCGATGCACCAGCCGCTGGAAGAGGCCGAGGCGCAACCGATGACCGCGACCGAACAGCGGCTGGCCGCCGCGCCCGGCTTTGCCGAGGCGCATGACGTGGTACTGGGGCGCTGTTCCATGTGCCATGCCCGCGAACCGGTGTGGGAGGGCATCCTCTGGGCGCCCAGGGGTGTGCTGCTGGAAACCGAAGGCGATATCGCGCGCAATGCGCGGGCGATCTATCTGCAATCCGGCGTAAGCCATGCCATGCCCCCCGCCAATGTCACCTATATGGAACCCGAGGATCGCGCCGCGATCATCGCCTGGTACCGCGCCGCCACCCGCTGACGCGCCCTTGCCGCCCGGAAATGAAGCGACTGCGCAGGGCGCCTGCCTGCCCGTTCCCTTCCGGCGCGGCAGTTCCGCCGATCCTGGATTATGCCGTTCCGCTCCCCTCGCTCGCTGTGCTACACAGACAGCAACCGGCGAGTCATCCTTGGGGGGAGGCCCGTAATCCGTAAGGCCGAGCAGTCTGGAGCCGTGGCATGAAACTGACAGGCCCCTTGGGTGTGCTTTTGCGCGGTCTCGCCACCGCGGCCATTGCCCTTGCGCCCACACATATACTCGCCCTCGAAGCGGTGCTGACCGCGCCTGACGCATCGGAAGAGTTGCAGGATCGTCTGCGCCAAAGCTCGGCAGCCCTTTCGGCGCCGGCACGTGGCCAGGACAGCCCGCTGGAACTGCTGTCAGCGGCGCTCTCGGATTACCGTACCCTGGTTCAGGTTCTGTATGACGCGGGCCATTTCAGCCCGGTGATCCATATCCGTCTGGACGGGCGCGAGGCCGCCGGAATCGACCCGTTCTTCACACCTGAAAAGATCGGACGGATCGAGATCGCGGTCGATCCCGGCCCCGCCTTCCGCTTTGGCACAGCGCGCGTGGAACCGCTAAGTGCCGGAACGCGCCTGCCCGAAGGCTTCGCCACCGGCCAGCCCGCCACCACCGGCACCATCCGCGACGCGGCGCAGACAGGTATCACCGGTTGGCGCGAGGCCGGTTACGCCAAGGTCCGGGTCGGCGACCAGCGCATTCGGGTGCGCCATGCCCCCGCCGAACTGGACGCCGACATTCGCCTGTTACCAGGCCCCAAACTGCGCTTCGGCCAGATGTATGTGCAGGGCGACAGCGGCGTGACACCCGAGGCCATCGCGCGCATCGCGGGCTTCCCCAGCGGCGAGGTCTATTCGCCGGACCAGGTGCAACGGGTCGGTACCCGGCTGCGCCGTACCGGCGCCTTTGCGCTGGTCTCGGTCACCGAACACGAGACCCCCAATCCCGACGGCACGCTCGATTTCGACGCCACGTTCGAGGACCTGCCCAAGCGACGCATCACATTCGGCGCCGAACTGTCCTCGCGCGACGGGCTCGACCTGTCGGCGATCTGGATCCACCGCAACCTGTTTGGCGCTGCCGAGCGGCTGCGGCTTGAGGCGACCGTGCGCAACATCGGCGGCACCGAGGATATCGATGGACGCATCGGTTTCCGTCTTGACCGGCCCGACCGGCTGGGGCCGGATGACAGCATCTTTTATATCGGCGAGGCGGAACGGCGAAACCGCACCCATTACCAGATCACCCGCGCGGTGCTGGGCATAGGCGCGCGCCGCACTTTTTCGGACACGCTTTATGCCGAGGCCGGGATCGGCCTGAGCTATGGCGATGCGGACGACGCTTATGGCACCGGGCGCAAGTTCCGGTATCTGGGGCTGCGCACGGCCCTGGAATGGGACGAGCGCGACAACAAGGTCAGCGCCACGCGGGGCTTTTACATCAATGCCGGGCTGGACCCGTTCATCGGGTTGTCAGGCACAAAGTCGGGGGCCCGGCTGACCGCCGATGGCCGCGCCTATTGGGACTTCAACACCGAAGGCCGCTTCGTGCTGGCCGGGCGGTTGCAACTCGGTTCGGTCTTTGGTCCGTCGCAATCCGATATCTCGCCAGAGCTGCTGTTCTTCTCGGGCGGCGCGGGCACCGTGCGCGGCCAACCTTACGAGAGCCTGGGCCTGCCGGTCGGTGCCAATACCGCGGGCGGCAAGTCCTTTGTCGGCCTGTCGACCGAGATCCGGGGCAAGGTGACCGAAAAGATCTCGCTGGTAGGCTTTTACGATTTCGGCTCGGTGGGGGCATCGTCCTTCATCACCTCGGGATCGGACAGCCATGCGGGTGCCGGGCTGGGCATCCGCTATGACCTGGGCGGGCTGGGGCCGCTGCGGCTGGACCTCGCTTATCCGACCAGCGGCAAGACCGATGGCGGGCTACAATTCTATCTGGGGATCGGGCAGGCATTCTGATGAAACCGGTTGTGTATCCGCTGGCCTTCGCGCTCACTCTGTCCACGGCAGTGGCCGAAACCCAGAGTCTTGAAGAAAGCGGCGGCCTGCTTGTCGATTTTCTAGAAGACACCTTGTCGGGCGAGGGGCGCAACATCCGGGTGCGTGGCCTCTCGGGCGCGCTGAGTGCGCGGGCCACGATCGAGGAGATCACCGTCGCCGACGCCGACGGGGTTTGGCTGACCATCCGCTCGGCGGAACTGGACTGGAACCGGCTGGCGTTGCTGCGTGGACGCTTCTCGGTCAACACGCTCACCGCCGCCGAGATCGACATTGCCCGCCAGCCCCTGCCCGCGCCCGCCGAGGTCGAGCTTCCCGATGCCGCCGCAACCCCGTTTCAGGTGCCCGAACTGCCGGTCGCGGTGGAACTTGGAGAGCTTGGGGTCGAGACTTTGACACTGGGCGAGCCGCTGCTGGGCGTGGCAGCGACGCTGTCGATCGGGGGCAATCTGACCCTGGCAGACGGGGCGCTGGATACCGCGTTGAGTGTGACTCGGCTGGACCGGCCCGGCGACAAGATCGATCTGGTGGCGGGCTTTGCCAACGAGACCCGGCAGATCACACTGGATCTGACCCTGACCGAGGCGGCGGGCGGGTTGATCGCAACCACGCTGGGGATTCCCGATGCCCCCGCGCTGCTTTTCAATGCCAATGGCGCGGGGCCGGTCGACGATTTCACCGCCGATATCGGGTTGAGCAGCGATGCCGTCGAACGGATAACAGGACAGGTGCGGCTCCGCGGCACCGGAGATGAAAACGCCCCGGGCATCACCTTTGCCGCCGAGCTGGGCGGCGATGTCACGCCGCTGCTGGATCCCGCCTTTGACCCGTTCTTCGGCACCGACACCCGGTTCGCCATCAACGGCAGTTCGCTCGCTGACGGGGCGATGCGGATTGACCGGTTCGACCTCCGCTCGGACGCGCTCGACCTGAGCGGCGCGCTGGCCCTGGCCCCCGGCGGCACGCTGGACCGCGCCCAGATCAAAGGGCGCATCACTCCTCCCGATGGCACCCACGTGACCCTGCCCGTGCCCGACCAGCGGATCACGCTGGGCGCAGCGCAGCTGACGGGTCGCTATGACCGCAGCGAGGGCGATGGCTGGGTTCTGGACCTGAGCGCCGAGGCGCTCGACACGCCCGATCTGCGGCTCGACCGCGCCCGGATCGGTGCCAGCGGCACCCTGACCCCGGCGGCAGGTGGTCCCACCCTGGCCGGGCAGATCGACGCCGCGCTGGATGGGATGGCGTTTGCCGACCCGGCGCTGAACAGCGCCTTGGGCGAGGCCGTCACGCTGACGAGCGGTTTCGAACTGCCGCCCGAACAGGCGCTTTCGCTGACCGGTCTTGTCCTGCGTGGAGCCGATTTCACCGCCACTGCCGATGCGGTGATCGACGGGCTGACCTCCGGCTTTGAGATGGACGGAACCATGTCTCTGACCGCCGCCGATCTCGGCCGCTTCTCGGGGCTGGCGGGGCGCGATCTGGGCGGCGAGGCCGAGGCGCGGCTGACCGGGACCGGCGCACCTCTTTCGGGTAGCTTCGACTTCGTGCTGGACGTCGAGGGGCGTGACCTGAAAACCGGCATGGCCGAGGCCGATCCCCTGCTGGTTGGCACCAGTCGCCTGCATCTGGACGCGCTGCGCGACGACACCGGTATGACGGTGCGCGCGCTGACCCTCGATTCCGCAGCGGGACAAATCGAGGCCGAGGCAAAGGTGACCCAACCCGATGGCATTCTGGCGCTGGATGGCAACCTGCGGATCGACACGCCCGACCTTACCCCCTTCTCGGGGTTGGCCGGGCGGCCGCTGAGCGGCGCCGTGGTGGCCGAGATCACCGGCAGCGCCACCCGGCTGGGCGAGGAGTTCGACCTGACCGTTGATCTGAGTGGCCGGGGCCTCTCCAGTGGCATGGCTGATATCGACCCACTGCTGACTGGCGCGATCCGGATGAACCTCGACGCGCGCCGCGCCGGCGACGACCTGAGCCTGCGCCACTTCACGCTTGACGCGCCGGTGCTCAGCACCGAGGTGCAGGGCGAGGTGACCGGGTTGACCGGCGCGCCGGTCTTTGACGGCACCGCACGCATCATGGCCCCCGATCTCACGCCCTTCTCGGGGTTGGCCGGTCTGGAGCTTGGCGGGCAGATCCGCGCCGGGCTCGAGGGGCGCACCGCACTGAACGGCGAGAGCTTTGATCTGAGCCTCGCGCTCGATGGTGTCGACCTGCGCACCGGCATTGCCCAGGCCGACGCGCTGATCGCCGGACAAACCCGGCTGGAATTCGACGGCAGCCGCGATGCGGGCGGGATGGATATCCGCCATTTCGACCTGGACGGCAGCGCGCTCAGCGCCGAGGCCTCGGGCGCTTTTCGCGGCACCGGCAGCAACCTGCGCTTCGCCGCCCGGCTGGATGATCTCTCGCGGGTGACGCCCTCTGTATCGGGGCCGCTCAAGCTCAGCGGCACCCTGTCACCCACCGAAACCGGCCTGCGCAGCGATATCGAGTTGCTGGGCCCCGACAGTTCCTTTGCCCGGCTGAACGGTACGGTAGATACGAATGGTGCCGCAGATCTGGAATTTGACGCCGAACTGGCGCGGCTGGAGCGCTTTGTCCCCGATCTGGCCGGGGCGTTGAAAGCGGTCGGAACCGCCACCCGCACGGGCGGCATCTGGACGGTCAACGGCAACGCACGTGGCCCCGCAGGGATCACGGCGGATGTGGCCGGCACATTCGACGAGGGGCAAGGTACGGCAGACATGACCGCCCAAGGCCAGCTCAGCCTGGGCGCCGCCAACAGGGCGCTGGCCCCCAACAAGATCGACGGCACCGCGCGGTTCGATCTGGCGCTGCGCGGCAAGCCGGGACTGGGGGCGCTGAGCGGCACCATCACAACTGCCGAATCGGCGCTTGCGATCCCCGGTCTTGGCCAGACCATCACCGGCATCGGCGGTACTGTCACCCTTGCGAACAGTGCCGCCCGGATCGACATCCGTGGCGGCGTACGCGCCGGGGGCGGCTTTACCGTCACCGGCCCAGTCTCGCTCCTGCCGCCCTTTGACGGGCAGATCGCGGTGCGGCTGAACGATCTGGTGATGACCGACAACCTCTCCTTTGAGAGCGTGTTGGGCGGGCAGGTCACCCTGTCCGGGCCGCTCACCGGCAACAGCCAGCTGGCCGGGCAGATCGAGGTCGGAGAGACCAATATCAACCTTAACAACGCTTCGGGCGCGGTTGGCGCCGCCCCAATTCCCGAGGGCATGGTGCACCAGCAAGAGCCCGGGGCAGTCTACGCCACGCGCGAACGCGCAAAGCTGGTCGATACCGGCAATAGCGGTGGCGGCAGCTCGACCATGGCGCTGGACATCGCGATCAACGCGCCCGGCAAGGTCTATGCGCGCGGGCGCGGCCTGAATGCCGAGATGGGAGGGCGCATCCATATCGGTGGCACCAGCGCGGCGGTGGTCCCCTCGGGTCAGATCGCGCTGATCCGGGGCGATTTCAACATTCTTGGTCGCCGTCTGAAACTGACCAAGGGCGTTGTCACCCTGCAAGGCGACCTGACACCTTTTGTCGAGTTCGCCTCGACCGCAACCACCTCCGAAGGGCAGGCCACGCTCAGGATCATCGGGCCGCTGGACCAGCCCGAGGTCCAGGTGACTGCGGACCCCGACCGCCCCTCCGAAGAGGCGCTGGCCATGCTGCTGTTCGGCAACCAGTTCTCGCAGCTCTCACCCTTTGTGATCGCGCAGATGGCCGCCTCGCTGGCGACATTGTCGGGCCATGGTGGCGACGTCGCCAAAGGGGCAAGGGAAAAGACAGGTACAGACACGATCGAAATCGGTACTGACTCGGGCGGGGTTGGACGGCTGGGCGCCGGGGCCTATCTGAGTGACAATCTCTACACCGATTTCACCGTCAATATCGAGGGCGATACCGAGGTGAACCTGAACCTGGACGTGACCGACAATCTGACGCTCAAGGGCATGGTCGACAATTCCGGCGACACCTCGCTGGGCATCTTCTTCGAACGCGACTACTGAGTGATGCGGTTCACCACCCGGCCCGAGATCGCGGGCACCTTTGCCGTCGCCACCTCGACCCACTGGATCGCCTCGGCGGTCGGCATGGGGGTGCTGGAGCGTGGCGGCAACGCCTTTGATGCGGCGGCGGCAATGGGGTTTGTCCTCCAAGTGGTCGAGCCACATCTGAACGGCCCGCTGGGCGACATGCCGATGCTCATCAAGCCTGCCGGGGATGTGGTACCCACCATGGTCTGCGGCCAGGGCACCGCACCCGCGGGCGCCACTATCGCGCATTACCGCTCCGAGGGTCTGACCCGTATCCCCGGTTCGGGTCTCTTGGCCACCGTCATCCCCGGTGCCTTCGATGCCTGGATGCTGATGCTGCGCGACTATGGCACGCTGCCGCTGCGCGACATCCTGGAACCGGCCATCCACTATGCCCGGGCCGGGCATCCGGCCCTGCCCCGGGTCGCGGCCACCATCGCCGGTCTGGCGGAGTTCTTTCGCGAAGAATGGCCTAGCTCCTACGAGACCTGGTTGCCCGGCGGCAGCGCCCCGCGCGCCGGGGCGTTGATGCAGAACCCGGCTCTGGCCGACACCTGGACACGCCTTTTGACCGAGGCCGAAACAGCGCGCGGTCGCGAGGCGCAGATCGAGGCGGCGCGGGCGGCCTTCTATCGCGGTTTCGTGGCCGAGAGCATCGACCGCTACCTGCACCATGCCTGCGTGATGGACGCGGCGGGCGGACGCCGCAAAGGAGTGTTGACCGGCGAGGACATGGCCAACTGGCAGGCCAGCTACGAGGCGCCGATCTCGACCCGTTACAAGGACTGGACAGTGTGGAAGGGCGGGCCCTGGACGCAAGGCCCGGCGCTGCTGCAATCTCTGCATTTGCTCGAGGGGTTCGATCTGGACGCGCTCGACCTCAATGGTGCCGAATTCGTGCATCTGGTGACCGAGGCGATGAAGCTCTCATTCGCTGATCGAGAGGCCTATTACGGCGACCCCGAGCACAGTGACATTCCCATGTCGACATTGCTGTCGGCACGCTATGCCGAAAGGCGGCGCGCGCTGCTCGGCGGTCAGGCCTCGACCAAACAGCGCCCGGGGCTGGTGGAGGGATATGAAGGCTGGGTGGCGGCCGCGCTGCGACATGCGCAGGAAGTGTATGCCTCGGCCGGGGGTACCGGCGCGGGGGAACCCACCATGGCGCATCTGAGCCAGCGCAAGGGCGACACCGTGCATCTGGACGTGATCGACCGCTGGGGCAACATGGTCTCGGCCACGCCCTCGGGCGGCTGGTTGCAAAGCGCGCCGGTGGTTCCGGGGCTCGGGATGCCGCTGAACAGCCGCGCACAGATGTTCTGGCTGGAAGAGGGACTGCCAACCTCGCTGGCGCCGGGACGCCGCCCGCGCACAACGCTGTCGCCCACGATGGCGCGGGGACCGGACGGGACCGAGCTGGCCTTTGGCACGCCGGGCGGCGACCAGCAGGACCAGTGGCAGTTGATCTATTTCCTGCGGCTGGTGCATGGCGGGCTGAACCTGCAAGAGGCAATTGACGCCCCTTTGTTTCATACCAACCATTTCCAGAGCTCGTTCTACCCGCGCGAGGTTCAGCCCGGGCACCTGATGGTGGAACCGGCCCTGGGAGAAGCCGCAATTGCCGAGTTGCGCGCGCGCGGCCACCGGGTCGAGGTGGCCGAACCCTGGAGCGTCGGCCGCCTGACCGCCGCCAGCCGCCTGTCGGACGGCTCGCTGCGCGCGGCAGCAACCCCCCGCCTGATGCAGGCCTATGCGGTCGGACGCTGAGCGCCGGAATTCTGCAAGAATTCCGGGCCGTTTTCCGTGCCGGAAAACGGTGCCGCGCTAAGCGCGGCGGGGCGCACCCGCGGCATAAATCGCATCGATCACCTCTTGCACCCGGCGCGACATCTCCAGCGGAAAGACCTCGCCTTTTCCGCGGCTCGCCCGCACGAAAGCATCCACTTGCGCCTCGTACTGGTTCACACCCGGAAAGCGGAAGACCTGCCGCGTCTGCGCCTTCTGATCGTGCAGCACCACCTCGTCAAACCCGTAGAGACCGGCGTTGAACGGAGTTGGCACGTCGATCCAGCCGATCTCGCCAAAGAAGCGCATCGACTGGTAGGCGGCCATCTGGGTGGCCACATGGAAATCCAGATCGAACCCGTCAAAGCCAACCGTGGCGCGGGCAAGGATATCGGTGCCGAACTCGGGCGAATACGCGACCCGGGCCTCCGCCCGGCGCATCTCCCCTCCGGTCGCCAAGAGTGTCGTCATCACCGGATAGACGCCGATATCAGGCAGTGCGCCGCCCCCCAGCTCGGGCCGGTTGCGCATGTTGTCCGGGTCGGTGTTGTGATAGGAGAACCCGCCGGTGACCTGCCGCAACGCCCCGATGGCGCCGCTGGCGATCAAGTCGCGCACCTTATGCCATTGGGGGTGATACCAGACCATGAACGCCTCGGACACGACCCGGCCCGTGGCATCGCGCGCCGCGATGACGCGGTCGATCTGCTCGGCCCTCAACGCGATGGGCTTCTCGCACAACACGTGTTTGCCCGCCTCGGCCGCGCGGATCGCCCATTCGACATGCTGTGACGTGGGTAGCGGGATATAGACCCCGTCCACATCCGGATCGGACAACAGCGCATCGTAAGCGTCATACCAGCGCGCGGCCGAGAACCGCGCCGCCTGCGCCTGTGCCCTGCCAGCGTCGCGGCTGGCAATGGCTTGGATCACGCCGGTTTCCGATCGCGCAATCGCGGGCATCACCTGTTCGCGCGCGATCTTTGCCGTCGACAGGATACCCCAGCGGAACAAGGGGGCGTTCATGCGCTTTCCTCCATAAGCCGGGCCGCGCCGCTAAGCGCCGCGGCATCGTCAGCGATCAGACGTACCGGCACCCGGTCAAGGTGGTCGGCAAAACGCCCATCCGCCTCGAAAGCCGACAGGAATTCCGTCCGGGCCGCCGAACCAAGGATACCGCGCGCGGCCCCGCCTGCGAAATGGATGCCACGGAACGGCAGATACTGGAACACCAGCTCTCGTGCAAAAAGTCCCAGCAACCGCGCGGTCAGCGTCACCGTGGCCGCCGCCTGCGGGTCGCCGCCGGTGGCATAGTCCGCCAGGATGTCCTGTCCGCGCCGCTCCTGTCCTGACAGGATCTGGTGCAACCGCGACAGGCCCCGACCCGAGAACAGGCATTCGTTGGTGCGAAACCCGCCCGCCGCATCGCCAATCTGCGCGCGCAGTTCCTCGGCGATGGCCAGCGGCAGGCTGGCATGACCCAGTTCGGCCTCGACCACCGCGCCGCCCTTGAGCAGGCAGGTGTTGAAACCGGTGCCAAGCCCCGCCACCAGCGCCTGATCGTTCGAGGGCTGCGCCGCACCGGCGCGGATCACGTCAAGCTGCGCCGCCGTCAGCCCCGGCAGCGCATGGCCCAGCGCGACCAGATCGTTGATCAGCCGCGCCGGAATACCCCCCTGCCCCGGCAATGGCGCGGCCAGCTCTGCCGCGTCGAAATGCCAGTTCCGGTTGGTCAGCTCGGCCCGTCCACCCGCCACGGGTCCGGCCACCGCAACGCAGACACCGCGCAGGCCCGGCAAGGTGCAACCCTGCGCAAAGGCGGTCAGAACCTCGGCGAAAGAGCCATAAGCATCATTGGCGAACCGGGTCAGATGCACCAACTGCCCGGCGCTGGCCAGCGCGACGCGGGTATTGGTGCCCCCCACATCTGCCACCAGGACGGTCATGGTCACGCCTCGGCCTTCTCACCCGGGTGCTTGCCCAGGATGATCATGCCCAGCAGGTCGTCATCGGTCACCTTGTCCACGTCCACCGTACCCACCAACTGGCCGTTCTTCATGACGCTGGCCCGGTCGCACAGTTTCATCACGTCATGAATGTCGTGACTGATCAGGAAGATGCCGATCCCTTGTGCCTTGAGCTGTTCAATCAGTTCGGCAACCATCTGCGTTTCATGCGGGCCAAGCGCGGCGGTTGGCTCGTCCATGATCAGGATGCGGGCATCGAAATAGACCGCGCGGGCGATGGCGACAGACTGGCGCTGACCGCCGGACAGGGCCGAGACCGGCTCGTTGAACTTCTTGAAGTTGGGGTTGAGCCGCGCCATGATCTTGCGCGTCTCTGCCTCCATCGCGTCGTCATCGACCAACCCGAAGGGCGTCACCAACTCGCGCCCCAGAAACAGGTTCGAGCTTGCGTCGAGGTTATCCGCCAGCGCCAGCGTCTGATAAATCGTCTCGATATTGTAACGCCTTGCGTCGCGGGGATTGTGGATCTCTGCGCGCTCTCCGTTGATGCGGATCTCGCCCGAGTCCATGCGATAGGCGCCCGAGAGGATCTTGATCAGCGTCGACTTCCCGGCGCCGTTATGACCCAGAAGGCCCACGACCTCGCCCGGATAGAGATCGACGCTGACATGGTCGACCGCGTGCACGCCGCCGAACGAGATGCAGATGTCGCGCATCTCGACCAAGGGTGTTCCCGTTCTGTCAATCATCACCGTGCCCCCGTCTTTCTGCGATAGAGAATGTCGATCAGAACCGCCAGTACCAGAACCGCGCCGACGACGATGTTCTGCAAGGGCGCGTCGACCCCGACCATGGCCATGCCCGATTGCAGCGACTGCATGATCAGCGCGCCCAGGATGGCGCCGTGGATGGTGCCGAACCCACCCGCCAGCGCGGTACCGCCAATGACGGCCGCCGCGATCACGCGCAGCTCGTCCAGCGTGCCGATATCGTTCGAATGGTTGGTCAGGCGGGCCGAGGCCACCACCGCCGAGATGGCACAGAGCGCACCCATCAGGGCGAAAATCTTGACCGTCAGCAACCGCGTGTTGATGCCGCTCAGTTCCGCCGCATCCGGGTTGCCGCCGGTGGCGAAGATGTAACGGCCAAGCCGGGTGCGCCGCGCCAGCATGGTCATGCCCACCGCGATAAAGATCAGCAGAAGCACCGAGATCGGGATGCCATAAGCCTCGGTATAGCCCTCGGGCAGCGTCAGGCCTTGCGCGGCGAAATCGCGCTTGAGACGGGCCAGAGGCACCTCATAGGCGTTCAGGATGGCGACAAAGCCAAGGATCGCGCCCGAGATCAGTGCCGCCAGAACCCCCTCGGCCCAGAGCGGCTTGACCGGGAAGCCATGACGGAGCTTGTTCTTGCGGCTGGCCCACAGCCCGTAGAGCGCGGCGGCCAACGCCAGCAGACCGGCAACCCAGGACCAGGTGGCACCCAGCGTGCCATTGATGCCGCCGAACTTCATGAAGGTCGGGTCCAGCGGGCCGATGGTCTTGCCGCTGGTCATGTACCAGCCGACATTGCGCCAGATCAGCAGGCCGCCCAGCGTCACGATAAAGGCGGGGATGGTCAGATAACCCACCAGCCAGCCGTGAAAGGCGCCGATCAGCGTACCGACGAGGATGCCAAAGACAATCGTCACCCAGGGGATCAGCGGATGGCCCAGCCCCAGGCCCAGCATGTTGGGCAGGATCTCGGTCTGGGTCATTGCCATCACCGCCGAGCAGGTCGCCAGAAGCGCGCCAACACTCAGGTCGATATGGCGGGTGACGATGACGAACACCATGCCGGTGGCCATGATCGCGACCGAAACGGTCTGGATCGTCAGGTTGAAGATGTTACGCGGTGTCAGGAAACGGCCGCCGGTCACAAGGTCGAAGCCGATGCACAGGATCGCGAAGGCACCGATCATGCCGAGAAGGCGCAGATCAAGTTCCAGCGTCTGAACAAAGGATTTCTTGGGATGTGCCGGGGACAGCTCCGCCTCGGAATGAGTCATGGGATGTCCTGCGATTTTGGGGGTCTCACCCCAAAGGAGGGTGAGACCGGTCGTGTTGGGAAAGGATCAGTTGCAGGGTGCGGGACCGTTGGTCACGCCCTGGCACAGGGTTTCCTGGGTGATCCAGCCAGCGTCGACAACAACCGACAGGTTGTCCTTGGTGATCGGCAGCGGTTCGAGGAACAGGGCGTTCATCTTGGTGCCACCCGGCGAGGTCCAGTCATCGGCGCCGCCGATGGCGTTCATCTGGGTGCCTTCGGCCAGCGACACGGCGATGCGCGCAGCTGCACGGCCCAGATCGCGGGCGTCCTTCCAGACCGACACGGTCTGGGTGCCCTTGGCCACCCGGTTCAGCGCCGCATAGTCGCCGTCCTGGCCCGAGACCGGCAGGCCTTCCATGCCCTGCGCGGTCAGCGCGGCGACAACGCCGCCGGCGGTGCCGTCGTTCGAGGCGACAACCGCGTCGACACCGTTGTCGGTGGCGGTCAGGATCTGTTCCATGTTGCGCTGCGCGTTGGCGGGAAGCCAGCCGTCGGTATAGGCCTCGCCCACGATGGTGATGTCACCCTTGTCGATTGCGGCTTGCAGCACTTCCTGCTGGCCACCACGCAGGAAATCCGCGTTCGGGTCGGTGGGCGAGCCCTTGATCATCACGTAGCGGCCGGTGGGCGCGGCCTCGAGCACGGCGCGGGCCTGCATCCGGCCCACTTCGACATTGTCGAAGGTCAGGTAAAAGGCGCGGCTGTCTTCGATCAGGCGGTCATAGCCCACGACCGGGATCCCCTCGTCTGCCGCCGCCTGCACGGCGGGGCCGATGGCCTGCGCGTCCTGAGCCAGGATGATCAGCGCGGTAGCACCCTGCGCGATCAGGCTTTCCACATCCGAGAGCTGTTTTGCCGAGGAGCTTTGCGCATCCGCCGAGATATACTTGGCGCCCTTGGATTCCAGCTCGGCCTTGATCGCGGCCTCGTCGGTTTTCCAGCGCTCCTCCTGAAAGTTCGACCAACTGACGCCCACGACGACCTCGGCCGCCATGGCCACGGTTCCCAGCATGGCGCTGACGATCACCGCGGATGCGGTTGCATAGAGTTTCATTCTGTCCTCCCAAATCGGTTGCAGCCGCACGCCATTCCTTGCCTCGGGCGGGGCCGGTGCAGGGATCGTGTGTGATTTTAATTTGAATGTCAAATTAAATAAGTTAGGCTTGAGGCTCAGGACCTGTCGCAAAGGGCTTGGCCCGGCATCGTTCGCTGGCTAGGATCCCGAACCGGCGCTCCAAACTAACCAGGAAGGACATGCATAAATGGCTGTGATGCAACGGGAATATGGTCGCCGTACCCTGCTGCGCCAGATCCGGCACGCGGGTCGCATCCCCCGGATCGAACTGTCCGACCTGACCGGGATCAGCCGGGCCACGGTCACCACCATCACCGCCGAGTTGCTGTCGCATGGCCTGATCGAAGAGGTTCAGCGCGATGAGGCCGGACCGGATTCCCGCCGGGGTCGCCCGCGCGTCGATCTCAAGATTCGCGGCGCCGCGCATCTGGTGGCGGGGGTCAAGGTCTCGCATCATAAACTGTCGCTGGTGCTTCTGGATTTCGAGGGCGAACAGCTTGCTGCCGAGGAATGTGACCTGCCCGCCCCCGTCAACGCCCCCGAGGTGTTGGCCCAGGCAATCCGGGATGCGGTCAGCCATCTGGCAACCGTCGCCGGACGCCGCGCGGACGAGGTTTCAGGCGTCGGCATCGGCATCGCCGGCATCGTCGAGGCGACCGACGGATTTGTGCACTGGTCACCGTCTCTCTCGAACCGCAATGTCGATTTCGGCGCGCTGCTGACACGGACACTCGGCACCCCATGTTTCATCGACAACGACGCCAATCTGGTGGCGGTGGCCGAACAGACCTTTGGCCTCGGGCGCGAGCACAAGGATTTTCTGGTCGTCACCATCGAAAGCGGCGTGGGCCTTGGCATGGTGATCGGCGGCGCGCTTTATCGCGGTACGCGCGGCTGTGGCGCCGAGTTCGGCCATACCAAGGTGCAGCTGAACGGCGCGCTGTGTCGCTGCGGCCAGCGTGGTTGTCTCGAGGCCTATGTGGCCGATTACGCCCTGTTGCGCGAGGCGACGCTTGTCAGCAGTCTCTCGGCGGAGGGTGACGCTGGAACACGGGTCGAGACCCTGTTGAATGCCGCTCGAACGGGTGACGCCACCGCGCGCAGCATTCTGGACCGGGCAGGCCAGATCTTTGCCATGGGGCTGGCCAATCTGGTCAATATCTTCGACCCCGAACTGATCATCCTTGCCGGTGAACAGATGCAGCTCGACCATCTCTATGCCGATGCGGTGATCGATGCCATGCGCAAATCCATCGTGCAGGTGGACAAGGCCCCGCCCGAGGTGGTGGTGCATAAATGGGGCGACCTGATGTGGGCGCGCGGGGCGGCGGCCTATGCGCTGGATCAGGTGTCGGAACTGGCCTTGGATCGGCTGGACAAAGATGCGGCTTGAACTCCTCGCGCTGTCTCTCGCTGCCGCCCCCGCGCTGGCCGACCCGGTGTTTCGCTCTGTGCCGGTACCCGAGCATATCTATACTGGCGGATGGGAGCATTTCGTCGGCGGTGGGCTGGCGGTGTTCGACTGCGACGACGATGGTCTGCCGGAACTGCTGGCGGCGGGTGGTGAAAACCCGGCCACCCTGTTGCGCAACCGTTCTGACAACACGGCATTGCGGTTCGAGACCGAAACGCCCGAGGCGCTGGCCGAACCGGGCATGATCGGCGCCTATCCCCTGGATATCGACAGTGACGGCTACATCGACCTCGCGGTGCTGCGGGTTGGTCCGAACCAACTCTTGCGCGGCGGGTCCGATTGCAGCTTTGCCCCGTTCGAGGGGCTGGGTTTCACCAGCGGCGAGCGTTGGACCACCGCCTTTTCCGCCACATGGGAGGCGGGCGAGACGCTGCCGACGCTCGCCTTTGGCAATTATGTCGACCGAAGCAATCCGAACGGCCCGTTCGGCACCTGCGATGTCAACCTGCTCTACCGCCCCGAGGGCGACCGCTACGGCCCGCCTATCGAACTCACGCCAGGATTCTGCCCGCTCTCGATGCTGTTCAGCGACTGGGCGCGGCAAGGCCGGGCCGACCTGCGCCTCAGCAACGACCGGCATTACTATGTTTCGGACGGCGAGGAACAGATGTGGGCGATGGATGCCACCCCGCGCCTGCTCGGCCCCGCCGATGGCTGGATCAGCCACAAGCTCTGGGGCATGGGCATCGCCCAGCGCGACCTGGACCGCGACGGGAACCAAGAGGTGTTCCTGTCCTCGATGGGCGATCAGCGGTTGCAGCGGATGACCGGAAACGGCGCCGAATTCGCCGATGTTCCCTATGCCATGGGCACCACCGCCCACCGCCCCTATACCGGCGGCGACGGGCGGCCCTCGACCGGCTGGCATATCGGCATCGGCGATGTGCAGAATGACGGGCTGGACGATGTCTTCATCACCAAGGGCAATGTCGAACAGATGCCCGATGCGGCGATGGAGGATCCCAACAACCTGCTGATCCAGCAACCCGACGGCACCTTTGCCGAAGCCGGAGAGCGCGCCGGTATCGCCAGCCTGCATCGCGGGCGCGGCGGCGCGCTGGTCGATCTGAACGGCGACGGGCGGCTCGACATCGCCGTGGTCAACCGCCGCGCGCCGCTGGAGGTCTGGCAGAATGTCACCGCTGACACCGGCCACTGGCTGGCGCTGGCGCTGGAACAACCCGGCCCCAACCGCGACGCCATCGGCGCCTGGATCGAGGTCACGGCCGGTTCGGCCCCGCCGCAATTGCGCGAGATCACCGTGGGCGGCGGTCATGCCGGTGGTGCGGCGGGGTTCCAACATTTCGGGTTGGGCGCTGCACGAGACATCTCAATTCGGGTTATCTGGCCCGATGGCACCCAATCCGCCCCGCTTGAGGTCGCCCCTGGCCAATCGCTGACGGTGATCCGCGACGGCACATCCCTCGAGGCAAAGCCCTAGCCCCTTCATTTCGCCAAAAATACTCCCGCCGGAGGCATGGATTTTTCGAAGAAAAATCTATCGCGGCACCTTGAGACCGCTGGGGACAGTGTCCGGAATGCCAAGACGTCCGGTCAACGCAACCGGATCTGTCAGCGTATCGAGAAAGGCCAGCAGCGCATCGACCTCCGCTTCGGTCAGCCGGATCGGCTCCAACCGGTTCGCGTCGGCAATCGCCGCCATCTCGACCGGATCATCCAGAACCGCCTTGTCGCTGGCGAAACCACCTTCCGGCAATACCGCCGAGGCGATATCATAGGCCTCAAGGCTGGCCAGCGGGTCGAGATGGTGCTCGACCACCGCCCGCAGGCTGGCATAGGCACCGCTATGCCCATAGGGCGCGGTTGCCGCCACATTGCGCAGCGAGGGCGTGCGAAAGGCATAGGCATCGCCCGGATCACCCGTCACCCGCATCCGCCCGATATCGCGATTGTGGCGCTCGAACCGTGCCGCCTTACCCGGTCCGATCTGCGGCATGGCGATGGCGTGAAACCCGTGATCGGTCTGGAACTGGCCCGCATGGCAGGTCGCGCATTGCGCCTTGCCATAGAAGAGGTCCATGCCCGTTCTGGCCGCCTCGGGCAGCCCCCCCTGCCCCCGCAGGAAACGGTCGAACGGGCTGTCATCGGCGCGCCATTCGAACACCATGAAATCGGCAATCACATTGGCAATATCGGCAAATGTCACCGGGCGCGGCCCGATCACCGCGTCGAAGGCGCGGCGGTAGTCCGGGATCGCCTCGATCCGCGCCGCCAGGATCGCCCAGGCCCCGCCTGGGCCGGTGAGCCTGCCTTGCCGCACCGCCTGGGCCACGTCGTTTTCCGAGTAATGCCCGGCCATCTCGTCGCCCGAAAGCACCGGGAACATCGCCTGCGCGGCCAGCGCCGTGGCGAATCCCTGCTCCATATCCGCGCCCAGCGGCGTGCGGATGCCCGAGGGACGGGTCAGGTCGCTTTCCAGCCGGCCGTCGTGAAAGAAATGCGTGAACTCCGCCGCGCCGAGGTTGAACAGCGCCGGCGCGTTGCGCGGAATGCGTTGTTCGGGCGGGTTCTCCGGGTCGAGGCGCATATCGGGCCCGATCCCTACCGCGCCGTCGCCCAGGCCCAGCGACACCCCGTCCGAAGTGCCGAAGCGCGGATGGTGGCAACTGGCGCAGGCGACAGACCGGTTGCCGCTGAGGATCGGGTCATAGAACAGAAGCTGCCCCAGCCGTACCGCGTCCATCCCGGGTTCGGCAAACACAGCATCGGCGCGCGGCAGCGGATCGGCCAGCAGCGGGCTGGCCGCGATGGTCAGCAGCGCGATCAGCCGTCTCATGCCGGGTCCTCCTCGTAAATGCGCACTGTCGTGCGCTGGCGATAGGGCTGCTCCGGCGTCACCAGAGGACAGGGAAAACCCGGCGTGTTCACCGCGTTGGGATAGCCCTGCGGCTCCAGACAGAGGCCCGCAAAGGGCGCGTGGCTCTGGCTCGGCAGCGGGGTATGCTCTGCCGTCAGGTACTGGCCGGTATAGAGTTGCAGGCAGGGCTGGTCGGTCTCGATCTCCAACACCAGTCCGTTGCCGGTCACCCGCGCCTGCCCCCGGTCGAGCACGAAGTTCATGTCGAGCCCCTGTCCCTCCGGGTCCGCCTCGGAGATGCTGCGCCCGGCGCGGAAGTCAAAGGGGCACCCCATGACCGGGGCAACCTCGCCGGTCGGGATCTTGGCCGCGTCATTCGGCGTGTAGCGGCTGGCGGGCAGGGTCACGTGGAAATCGCGACAGGTCTCGGCTCCCAGCGAATAATAGGAATGCTGCGCCAGGTTCAGCAGGGTCGGACGGTCGCTGACGGCACGCATGTCATAGGTGAGCGCGTCACCCTCCAGCCGGATGGACACCGTCAGGTCAAGCCGCCCGGGGTATCCGCCCTCGCCATGCTCGGATACGAGTGTCAGGCGCACCGCGCGGGTGCCGTCCGCCTCCATATCCCACAGGCGCGCATGTAGCCCCTTCGGCCCACCGTGGATATGGTTCGG
The DNA here is from genome assembly GCF_059612905.1 of Ruegeria sp. YKSD163. Taxonomy (NCBI): domain Bacteria; kingdom Pseudomonadati; phylum Pseudomonadota; class Alphaproteobacteria; order Rhodobacterales; family Roseobacteraceae; genus Ruegeria; species Ruegeria sp. YKSD163. The sequence continues at coordinate 37,897 of NZ_JBXWRM010000017.1, read as the reverse complement.
TGCCTCGTTGGCGGGCAGGTCGTACCGCACCCCGTCCAAAGTGAACCCCGCGCCCGAAATGCGGTTGGCCACCCGGCCCGCGATGATCCCCAAACTACTCGGGTTATGCGCATAGTCCGCAGGGCCGGCATAGCCCAGCACCACCGGCACCCGGGTTCCACGCAGCGGCACCTGCCAGTCCTGGGTGATACAGCCCCGGTTCAGGATCGCGACCGAAACGTCGCCATCCTCCAGCACGTGCCGCCGGATACCGCCCCGGTCAGACAAAGCGGTTCACGTGGTTTTCCAGCATCTCCTGCCGGCCCGAGCACGGTTGCGGGTCGATCTCGCCCGCCAGCACGCGGGCAAAAAGACTGTCCAGATCGCTCTCCAGGATGCCCTGACCATGGTCGCTGTCCCACCCGGCATAACGGTCGCGCAGCGCGGCCTCCAACCCGCCATCCTCGATCATCGCAGCGGCAGCTTTCAGCCCCCGCGCGCATATGTCCATGCCACCCACATGGGCCGCGATCAGGTCGGTTGCATCCAGCGACTGCCGACGAAGCTTGGCGTCGAAATTGGTGCCGCCGGTGGTGAACCCGCCCGCCTTCAGGATGTGGTAATAGCACAGCGCCACCTCGGGCACGTTGTTGGGGAACTGATCGGTGTCCCAGCCCGACTGGTAATCGTTGCGGTTCATGTCGATGGACCCCAGCATCCCCTCGGAGGCGGCCACCGCGATTTCGTGTTCGAACGAATGCCCGGCCAGGATCGCATGGCCCTGCTCCAGGTTCAGCTTCACCTCGCCCTCCAGCCCGTATTTGCGCAGGAAGCCGATGCAGGTGGCCGCGTCGAAATCATATTGGTGTTTCGAGGGTTCCTGCGGTTTCGGCTCCACCAGGATCGCGCCCTTGAACCCGATCTTGTGCTTGTAATCCACCACCATGCTCAGGAACCGGCCCATATGGTCCAGCTCGCGACCCATGTCGGTGTTGAGCAGCGTTTCATACCCCTCGCGCCCGCCCCAGAGGACATAGTTCTGCCCGCCCATCCGGTGGGTGGCGTCCACGCAGGTTTTGACCGTCGCGGCAGCATAGGCAAAGACGTCCGGGTCGGGGTTGGTCGAGGCCCCCGCCATCCAGCGGCGGTGGCTGAACATGTTCGCGGTGCCCCACAGCAGGCGGGTCTTGCGGCTTTCCATTTTCGCAAGGAAATAGTCGATGATTTCCTCGAAATTCCTCAAGGACTCGGCGAATGTCGCAGCTTCGGGGCGGATATCGGCATCGTGCCAGCAGAAATAGGGCACGCCCAGGATATCGAACATCTCGAACGCGGCATCGGCCTTCAACTTGGCGCGCGCCATGTCATCTTGTGGCTGCCAGGGCCGGATCAGGGTCTGGCCGCCAAATGGGTCGCCCCCCTCCCAGGCGAAGGAATGCCAATAGGCCACGGCAAAGCGCAGGTGATCCTCCATCCGCTTGCCCATGACCATTTCGTCAGGGTCATAGTGGCGAAACGCCAGCGGATTGGCGCTGTCTGCCCCCTCGTAACGGACGGGGGCGATATCGGCGAAGAACTCGGTCATGGCATGGCTTTCAGCTTGGGGTACGAAGCGGCGTAGTCCGCGTGGGCCTGGGCGTAAGCCTCGATCAGGTCGGTGCGGGGGTCGATGGTTTCGGCAATTGGCGGGTGGGTCATCACCTGAGCGGGATCGGCCCCGGTGACGCCGCAAATGGCGAGACGCGCGGCGCCCAGCGCGGCGCCGAAATCGCCCTGTTCGGGCAGGTCGAGCGGCAGGCCCAACGCTGTAGCCAGCAGTTCCACCCAATATCGCGAGCGGGTGCCGCCGCCGATGGCCAGAAGGCGCGGCAGATCGGCGCCGGTGGCTCGCAGGGCATCGAGACTGTCGCGCAAGGCGAAACTGACGCCTTCGACCACGGCGCAGGTCAGGTCGGTTCGGTCCTGCGCAATGTCGAGATGCAAAAAGGCGCCGCGCACAGCGGCATCGTTGTGCGGGGTCCGCTCGCCGGAGAGATACGGCAGGAAGCGTACAGGACCGGGCGCGCCCAACGCGCCCAGCTCGGCGGTCAGGGTCGCGGGCTCGGCGCCGGTGATCCGCGCCAGCCAGTTCAGGCTGTCGGTCGCGGCCAGGATCACGCCCATCTGGTACCAGCGCCCCGGCACCGCGTGACAGAAGGTATGCACGGCGCTGGCGGGATCCGGGTAAAACCCGTTTCGCGCCGCCAGCAGAACACCCGAGGTGCCCAGCGAGACAAAGCCGTCGCCCTCGGCCAATGCCCCCACACCGCAGGCGGCGGCGGCATTGTCGGCGCCGCCCGCCACCACCTGCACGCCATCGGGCAGGCCCAGGCCCGCGGCGAGGTCGCGGCGCACCGGCCCGACAATCCCAGTTCCCTCGCGCAGGTCCGGCATCTGGTCACGGCGCATCCCGCCCGCCTCGAGCAACCGGTCGGACCAATCTCGCGCGCCCACATCCAGCCAGGCGGTACCGGCGGCATCGGACATTTCGGACCCCAAGATGCCGGTCAGCCAGAACGCCAGATAATCCTTGGGCAGCAGCACCTTCGCCACGCGGGCAAAAGATTGAGGCTCGTGCTTTGCAAGCCAGGCCAGCTTTGGTGCGGTGAAGCCCGGGAACACGATGTTGCCGGACAGATCGCGCACCGCCTCCATCCTGTCCAGTTCCGCCGCCTCGGCATGGCTGCGGCTGTCATTCCACAGGATCGCGGGTCGGATCACCGCGCCCGCCTCATCCAGCAGTACCGCGCCATGCATCTGCCCGGACAGGCCCAGACCCGTCACACGTTCCATCGCAAGCGGATGGCGCTGCGCCAGCGAGACCAGCGCCGAACGCGCCGCCGCGACCCAGACGGCGGGCGCCTGCTCGCTCCACCCCGGGTGCGGGTGTTGGGCCGTCAGTGCCGCCTCGGCGCTTTCCAGAACGCTGCCGTCCGGCCTTACCAGCACCGCGCGCACCCCCGATGTGCCCAGATCGAGCCCTATGAACATGTCGCCTCCCCAGCCGTTGCCAGAGCTTTGCGCGATTTAATTTTGGTGTCAAATTAAAAAGAATGCCACCTTGCCCCGGATTGGTCACAGTCGCGTCGCAAAACCGTACCCCGGCAACGATATCGAGGCGCAAAGAGAGATTTTGCCATACCCCTGCCCGCACCCATGCTAGGACAGGGCCACCTGCGCGGATCAGACTAAGGAGAGCAGACCCGGTGCGCATCACGTTTCTCAGCCCACGCTCGAACCTTTCGGGCGGCCTGCGCGTGATCGCGATCTATGCCCGCATGCTACATGCGCACGGACATGAGGTGACCATCGTCACTCCGGCCCGGACCCCGCCCAGCCGCCGGCAGAAACTGCGCGCGCTGTTGCGCGGACAGACGCCCAACCCGCCAGAGCCACCCGGCCATCTCGACATTCTGGACCTGCCGGTGATCGAAACCGCGCGGGCCGATTTCCATGTCGACCCGGATGAAATCCCCGATGCGGATGTCATCGTGGCGACCTGGTGGGAGACCGCCTTTGCCGCCGCCGCGATGCCGCCCGAAAAGGGACGCAAGTTCTACCTGATCCAGCACCACGAAGTGCATGACTTCCTGCCCTGGCAAGTGTCGCGTGCAACCTATTACCTGCCGCTGACCCCCATTGTGATCTCGAACTGGCTGGACGGCATTCTGCGCCAAACTTATGGCCGCGACGACGCGCTGCTGGTGCCCAATGGCATTGACCTGACGCAGTTTCACGCGCCCGAACGGGGCAAGGCCACCCGCCCCACGGTCGGGTTTCTCTACAGCCCGCACCCGATCAAGGGGTCGGACACCGCGCTGACCGCCATTGCCCTGCTGCGGCAACGCTTCCCCGACCTGCATGTGGTGGCCTTTGGCGCCGAACCGGTGACGCCGGATATGCCCTTGCCCCCCGGAACCGACTATCACCTGCGCCCCGCGCAGGAGCGGATCCGCGACATCTATGCCGCCTGTGATGTGTTCCTTTGCGCCAGCACCGCCGAGGGGTTCTTTCTGCCGCTGCTCGAGGCGATGGCCTGCCGGACGCCGCTGGTCTCGACCCGCGTAGGCGCCGCCGAGGACCTGATCGAGCCGGGGGTGACCGGCTATCTGGCCGATGTGGGGGATGCGAGTGCCTTGGCCGAGGGCGCCGCAGATATCCTGTCGCTGCCCGATGGCGACTGGCGCGCCATGTCCGCACGCAATCACAAGATCGCGCAAGGGCAAAGCTGGGACCATGCCTGCGACCTGCTGGAAGCGGTGCTGAGCGGCGAGGGCCTGTCATGAGTGTCGATCTGGTTCTCATCGGCCGGAACGAGGGCGACCGGCTGATCCGCGCCCTGCGCGCTGCGCGCGGTCAGGCGCGCCGCCTGATCTATGTGGACTCGGGCTCGACCGATGGCAGCGTCGCCGCCGCCCGGGCCGCAGGCGCGTTGGTGGTGGAACTGGACATGTCCATCCCCTTCAGCGCCGCCCGCGCCCGCAATGCGGGGTTCGAAGCCGCACAGGCAACGGACCCGGCCCCCTTTGTACAGTTCATCGACGGCGATTGCGCGCTGGTGCCCGGCTGGCTCGCCGCCGCAGAAGCACGGTTGAGCCAGGACGACACGCTGGGCCTTGTCACCGGCTGGCGCTCGGAAATCGCGCCCGAGGCGAGCCTTTACAACCGCATCTGCGACCATGAATGGCGCCGTCCAGCTGGGCCGATCGTGGCTTGCGGTGGCGACATGATGGTCCGGGCCGAGGCCTTTGCGCAGGCGGGCGGCTTCGACCCCACGGTGATCGCCGCCGAGGATGACGATTTCTGCCTCAGGCTGGCGCGCGCCGGCTGGCAGCTGGAACGCCTGCCGCTGGAGATGACGCGGCATGACGCTGCCATGACTCGTTTTGCACAATGGTGGCGACGCGCCGTTCGTGCAGGCCATGGTTTTGCACAAGTTGGCCTGCGCCATCCGGGCCATTTTCGCACCGAACAACGCCGGGTGCTGGCCTGGGGCCTTGTGCTGCCACTGATCGCACTGCTCGGCGCCACGCAGAGCCCGGCGGTGCCGGTGCTGGTGGCGCTGCTCTATGCCCTGTCGTGGCTGCGCAGCGCCAAGAGCCTGCGCGCCGAGGGGATGCCCGCCACCGAGGCCCGCAAACAGGCGCTGCTGTTGACCCTGTCGAAATTCCCCAACCTGATCGGCATCGGCAAATACTGGCTGACGCATCTTGCGCGCCGCCGCCCGCGGATCATCGAGTATCAGTGAGACCGTCATGACCACGCCCCCCCTTCGCATCGGACTGATCGGCGCCGGCTATATCGCCGCCTGGCACGCGGATGCCCTGTGCGCGGTGCCGGGTGTCGAACTGACAGCCATCTGCGACCCCAACATGGCCCTGGCCGAGGGGCTGGCCGCCGCCCATGGCGCGCGTGCCTTTGGCGATCTGGACGATCTGATCGGGGCGGGCCTGTGCGACGGGGTGCATATCCTGACCCCGCCCGACCTGCATCACCCCTTGGCGCTGCAATGCCTGCGCGCGGGCCTGCATGTTCTGGTCGAGAAACCGGTGGCGCTGAACGCCGCCCAGACGCAAGAGATCGAGGAAGCCGCGCGCGCCGCTAACCGCCGCTTTCACGCCGGTCACAACTTCCTGGGCCTGCCTTCGTACACACGGCTGAAACGCGAGATCCGGCGCGGCGCACTGGGCCGCGTCTCGGGCGCCGAGATCCGCTGGTGCTATCCGTTCGGCCCGCTCAGGGCGGGACCGTTCGGCATCTGGCCGCTGCGCGATACCCGCAATCTGATGCTGGAATTCGGCCCGCATCTGATGAGCCTGGTAATCGACCTGTTCGGCCTGCCCGAGATCGAACATGTGGCGCTGTCCAAACCGGTAGCGTTGCCCGGGGCGGGCACCCGGCCGCAGGACTGGGGCATCCTGGCCCGGGCGGGCGAGGTCGAGCTGGTGCTGATCCTGTCGCTGGTCGAAACCGCGGATGACCGCTCGGTGACGATCCGCGGTTCCTCGGCGCGGGCGCGGCTGGACCTGGCCGCCGACACGCTGGTCATCGACGCCGAAAATACCGCCGATCTGGTGGCCAACCCGCTGCTGCGCCAGTTATCGCTTGCCCGTCAGCACCTGTTTCAGGGCAGCACCAACGCGGCCCGGCAACTGACCTCGTTCAACCGCAGATCGCCTTACGCGCTCAGCTTTCGTGGCCTCGCCCAAGGCATCTGGGAGCCGGTAGCGCGAAATGCCCCGGCCGATCCGCGCTGGTCGGGCAGTTCCGCCGTGGCGGTGATGACAGCACTTGATGCGGTGCTGGCCAAGGTGGACTGGCCCACGCCGGTGCCCGCCAAACCCAGCCGCAAACCGGCGCCCAGCGCGATGGTGATCGGTGGCACCGGCTTCATCGGCCGGGCGCTGACCCGCGAACTGGTGGCGCGCGGCAACGATGTGCGGGTGATCTCGCGCGGGCGGCAGGGACCCTTTGCCGATCTGCCCGATCAGGTCGAGACGGTCTCGCTATCGCTGCACGACACAGACGCGCTGACCCAAGCGATGGTGGGGATCGACACGGTCTACAACCTTGCGCGTTCCACCGACAGCAGTTGGGAGGATTGCCTGCAAAACGACGTTGCCGTGGCCGAGGGCATCGGCAAGGCGGCGCTGTCGGCAGGGGTGCGGCGGTTGGTCTATACCGGCACCATCGCCAGTTTCGACATGTCCGATCCGGCGGTGACGATCACCGATGCCACACCGCTGCCGGGCGAGATGGAGGACCGCAACCTCTACGCCCGCTCCAAGGCCGAATGCGAACGCCGCCTTTTGGCGCTGCACCGCAAGAGCGCCCTGCCGCTGGTGATCGCGCGGCCCGGTATCGTGCTGGGTGCGGGCGGGCCGCTGCAACATTGGGGGATCGGCCGCTGGCACGGCGCCGGGGCGGTACGGCTGTGGGGCAACGGGCGCAACCCGCTGCCCTTTGTGCTGATCGGCGATTGCGTCGACGGGCTGATCCGCTGCGCCGAGGCAGAGGGGATCGAAGGCCGCGCCTTCAACCTGGTCGGCCCGCCGATCCTGAGCGCGCGTGACTATTTCGACGCCATCCATGACCGGCTGGGCGCCCGTATCCGGGTGAGCGGCGGCAACCTGTCGCTGATGTATGCCACCGACTGGGTCAAGTTCCAGCTCAAGACCCGGGTTCTGGGGCGCAGCGGGCTGACCCGCCCCTCTCGCGCCGACTGGCTGTCGCGCGCGCATCAAAGCCGGTTCGACATCTCGGGCGCGCAAGCCGCGCTGGGCTGGCAACCGGTCAGCGATGCCGACGCTTTCCTGACAGGTGCTGTGGACGAGGCTGGGCTGCTGGGGTTCTGAGCCTAGCGCCCGCGCAACCGCAGCGCCCGCACCATGTGGCCGGGCAGAATCGCCGCGCAACGCGCGTAGCGCGGCGCAAGGCGCAGCGGATCGGTCAACATCCGCCACAACCATTCCAGCGCCAGTTTCCGCATCCACAGCGGCGCCCGGCGTTGGTGACCACCCAGAAAATCAAGCCCCGCCCCGACCGAGGCAAAGCCCACCCCGGGCGCCAAGGCCCGCCCGCGCAGCGCCAGCCGCTCTTGCCGGGGCGCGCCCAGCGCAAGGAAACACAGGCCGATACGCCGCGTGGCCAGTTCCATCAAGATCGTCTCGGCCGCCGCACCCTCGGGGTCGAAGCCGTATTCTGGGGCATGGGTCCAGGCAATGTCCAACCCAGGTGTCTCGGCCACAAGCACCCGCTTGGCATCCGCCAGCGCCACATCCGAACTGCCCACAAGCGCCACCGGCACCCGCTCGGCCGCGGCCAGCGCGCAAAGCGGGCGCACCAGATCCGAGCCCGGCATCAGTTCAACCGGGCACCGCGCCAGCCGCGCCAGCGCCACGATGGGGCGGCCGTCGGCCACCACCAGATCCTGCCCGGCATAGGCGCGGGCAAAGACGGGGTCGCTGCCCAGCTTGACCAGATGATCGAGGTTGATCGTCGCCAGGGCAAACCCCTCGCCCGCGCGAAACCGGCGCCCCACCTCGCCCATCAGCGCCTCGCGGGTCGGCATGTTGACCGTCACCCTGTCCTCGCCAAAACTGAATTCCATCGACCCGCCTCCGACTGCCCCTGCATTGATTAGCCGCCGGCGCGTCCTCAGGCCAGCCCCTGCTGCGAAAGCGAACCGATCCTGCCACCGGATCGCCGCATTCGCGCGCTACCCCGGGACAAGCGGGCGCTGCCCTGTTAGGCTTTGCCCATCCGCATGCGACCCATAAGGCAGGAGCAGATGCCCAATCCCGTCGCCTATCTGATGCTGATGCTGTGGCCGATTGCCTGCGCGTTCCTGTTCACGCGCCTGCCGCTGCAGCGCGCCATCATCTGGGGCATCCTGGGGGCCTATCTGATCCTGCCGCCGGTGGCCGAGTTCGACCTGCCGCTGGTCCCGTCGATGAACAAGGATTCCATTGCCGCTGTCAGCACCTTCCTTGCCTGCCTCTTTGTGGCGCGCAAGCGGGTGCCGCTGATCCCCGACAGCTGGCCGGTGCGGGTACTGCTGTTCAGCTTTGTCCTGTGCGCGGTGCCCACGGTGCTGACCAATCGCGAGCCGCTGATCTTTGAAATGGCGATGCAGGCCGAGCCGATCCGCTTTTTTACCAATTACGTGCCCGGAATGGGCCTGCGCGACCTGTTGTCGATCATCCTGAGCCAGCTGATCATCCTGTTGCCCTTCTTTCTGGGGCGGGCGCATCTGGCGGACGAGGCGGGGTTGCGCAATCTGGTGCTGGCCATGGCGGTGGCGGGCCTGGCCTATTCACTGCCCTCGATCTTTGAAATCCTGTTCGCCCCGGTGCTGAACATCTATATCTACGGCTTTTTCCAGCACGACTTTAACCAGATGATCCGCGAAGGTGGATTTCGCCCCATCGTGTTCCTGCCGCACGGATTGTGGCTGGCCTTCTTCATGACCACGGCGGTGCTGTCGGTGGCCGCTCTGACCCGCCACAGCCGCGCCAAGATGCGCGAGCGCTGGGCCGGAGCGCTGATCTACATGCTGCTGGTGCTCAACGCCTGCAAGAGCCTGGCTGCACTGGGCTATGGTCTCGCGCTGACGCCGGTGGTGCTGTTCCTGCGGCGCAAGGCGGTGCTGCGCATCGCGCTGGGTATCGCGGCGCTGGCCATCGCCTATCCGGCGCTGCGCAATATCGGGGTCATCCCGCTGGATGCGATTCTGGAACGTGCCGCCGCGATCAGCGCGGAACGGGCACAATCGCTGGAATTCCGCTTTACCAACGAGGAGCAATTGCTGGACCGGGCCCATCTGAAACCCTGGTTCGGCTGGGGCGGCTGGAACCGCAACCTGGTGCTGGATGACGAGACCGGACTGATCGTCACCATCCCCGACGGCGCCTGGATCATCGCTTTCGGCACCTTTGGCTGGGTCGGATACATTGCGAAAATGGGCCTTCTTGCCGCGCCGATTGCCATGATGACCTGGCAATCCCGCAAAATGAAATCGACCGAGATCTCGGATTTCGCCGCGCCGCTGGCCCTGATCCTGGCCGCCACGATGACCGACATGTTGCTCAATGACACGCTGACGCCGTTTACCTGGCTCTGCGCCGGGGCGGTGCTGGGATATGTGGAACAGCTGCGCCGCCCGGTGGCAGAGCCGGGGCGCCGCCAACAGGCCCGCGCGCCCGTCCTTGGCCGGCATGTCCCCAGCGACGAAACCCGGCCCGTTCTGTGACGCGGCCGCCCCAGAGCCGCCTGAAATGACCACCAATTGTCCCCATTCAGGCCACAAAATTCAGAAAGAACTGGGTTTGTTCCTAAACTTGGAGCGAACATATTCCAAACCCGCTAGACTTTGTGTCACGAATACAGGTGGTTAAGCGCGGTACGGGTGAGATTGTTAAAATTAGAGACTTTCCGCCCCCTGCGGCGCTCTCTAGATTGGGTGTGGGTAGGCGGGCTGATGTGAACGAACGGGATCGTTTGGTCTGGCCATGGCAACGCGTGAAGTAAAGTTCGAACAGGATGACATCGCCATAGTCGGTATGTCCGTCCATGTCCCCGGCGCCCAGTCGGCGGCGGAATTCTGGCAGAATCTGAAAGCCGGGATCGAATCGATCCGCGTCCTTGATGACGCGGCGCTGCTGGAGGCGGGCGAGCGCCCCGACCGGCTGGCCGATCCGAATTATGTGCGCGCGGCGGCGCCGCTGGACGGGTTCGACCGCTTCGACGCCGATTTCTTTGGCTTCTCGCCAAAAGAGGCGGCCATCCTCGACCCCCAGCACCGGCAATTCCTGGAAACCGCCTGGGAGGCGATGGAGGATGCAGGCCACCCGCCCGAGACCATCGCCGGGCCCATCGGCGTCTATGCCGGCTGCGGCATGGGCAGCTATTTCTATTTCAACATCTGCTCGAACCCCGGCCTGGTCGACGATGTGGGCATGTTCCTGTTGCGTCATACCGGCAACGACAAGGATTTCCTGTCCACCCGCGTCAGCCATGTGTTCGACCTGCACGGGCCAAGCATCAACATCCAGACCGCCTGTTCCACCTCGCTGGTCGCGATCCACTATGCCTGCAAGGCGCTGCGCGAGGGCGAATGCGACATGGCGCTGGCGGGCGGGTCCACCATCGAACTGCCGCAGGGGCGCGGGTACCTTTACAAGGAGAACGAAATCCTCAGCCCCGATGGCCATTGCCACGCCTTCGACCACCGGGCGCAGGGCACTGTGTTCGGCTCGGGCGCGGGCGTGGTTGCGCTGCGACGGCTCAAGGACGCGCTGGCCGATGGCGACCATATCTGGGCGGTGATCAAGGGCAGTGCCATCAACAATGACGGCGCCGACAAGGCCGGATATCTGGCGCCCTCGGTCGGCGGCCAGGCGCAGGCAATCAGCGCCGCGCTGCAGGCGGCGGATGTGCCAGCCGAGACCATTGATTACATCGAATGCCACGGGACCGGCACCTATCTGGGCGACCCGATCGAGGTCTCGGCCCTGACCCAGGCCTATCGCGAACAGACCGCCGAGAGCGGATTTTGCAAGATCGGCTCGGTCAAGACCAATATCGGCCATCTCGACACCGCAGCCGGGGTTGCGGGCTTTGCCAAGACCGCGCTGGCGTTGCATCACAAACAGATCCCGCCTTCGCTGGGATATGAGGCGCCGAACCCGGCGATTGATTTCGAGACCAGCCCGTTCCGCGTCAACGACCGGCTGACCGACTGGACCCCGCACAAGGGGCCACGCCGGGGCGCGGTGAACAGCCTGGGCGTGGGCGGCACCAACGCCCATGTCATCCTGGAGGAGGCGCCCGAGCGCGCCGCATCGGACGAAAGCGAGTTTCCGTTCCAGATCCTGTGCCTGTCGGCACGCTCGCGCGCCGCACTTGATGGCAATGCCAAGGCGTTGGCCGGCTGGCTGCGCGCCAATCCGGACGTCAATCTGGCCGATGTGGCCTATACACTGAAAGAGGGCCGTCGCGGGTTCGAGAAACGCCGCGTGCTGGTGGTCGAAACCGCCGAAGAGGCCGCCGACCTGCTGGAACAGGGCGATCCGCGCCGGGTGTTCACCCATGACGCGCTGGGGGCCGGGGCCGATGTGGTGTTCATGTTCCCCGGTGGCGGGGCGCAATATGCGGGTATGGCGCGCGATCTCTACGAGGTCGAGCCGGTCTTTGCCGAATGGATCGACCGGGGGCTGGAGCATCTGCAAAAGAGCCTCGATTACGATATCCGCGCCATCTGGCTGCCCGAGGGGGACACGGCCGAGGCCAATGCCCGGCTGCAACAGCCCTCGGTGCAGCTGCCGCTGATCATGATCGTGGAATATGCGCTGGCGCAGCTCTGGCTCAGCTGGGGCGTGCGGCCCGCAGCCCTGGTCGGCCATTCCATGGGCGAGAATACCGCCGCCTGTCTGGCCGGTGTGATCGGGTTCGAGGATTGCATCGACTTGGTGCTGCTGCGCGGACGGCTGTTTGACACCGTGGCGCCGGGCGGCATGCTGTCGATCTCGCTGCCGCTGGACGAGGTACAGGCGCTGATCGGCGAAGATCTGGACATTGCCAGCGTGAATGCCCCCCGCCTGACCGCCGTCAGCGGCCCACAGGCGGCTCTGGACCGGCTGGCCTCAGTGCTGAAGGCCCGCGAGGTCGAGTATCAGCGCATCCAGATCGACATTGCCGCGCATTCGCGAATGCTGGAGCCGATCCTGAAGGACTACGGCGATTTCCTGCACAGTCTCACCCTGAGCGCGCCGCAAATCCCGATCCAGTCGAACCGCACCGGCGCGGTGCTGACCGAGGCTCAGGCCACCAGCCCCGACTACTGGGTCGCGCAGCTGCGCAACACGGTGCATTTCGCCGATTGCATCGACGCGCTGTCGCAGGGCCGCGACCGGGTCTTCCTCGAGGTGGGGCCGGGCAAGGCGTTGAGTTCGCTGGCACAGATGTGCCCGGGCGTGACCCCGGGCCAGGTGCTGAGCTCGTTGCGCCACCCCGATCAGGAGATAGCCGACGATGCCTATTTCCTGGGCATGATCGGTCGGCTCTGGGCCTGCGGGGTCGAGGCCGACTGGCCCCAGATCTGGGGCGAGGCGCACCGCCGCCGCCTGCCTTTGCCGACCTATGCCTTTCAGCGCAGCCGCTATTTCATCGAGCCCGGCACCCGGCAGGTCGAGGCGCCGCGCGCCCTGCCCGCGCGCAGCGACGACCTGACCCAATGGGGCTGGCGTCCGGTCTGGCGTCCGCGTCTGGCTGATTGCGATATCGACACGGCCACCGAGCTGGCCGAGGCCGCGCCGCGCAACTGGCTGTTCTTCATGGACGAGACCGGGCTGGCCGAGGAAGCCGCGCAAAGGCTGGAGGGTGCTGGCCATCATGTCACCCGCGTCCGCTCGGGCGACAGTTATGCGCGCCTTGACGATGGCAGCTATACGCTCGCGCCCGAACAGGGGCGGATGGGCTATGACCTGTTGCTGCGTGATCTGGACGAGCAGCAGTGGTTGCCCGACCGGATCGGTCATTTCTGGCTTGTGACCGAGGCGGAGCGCTTTCGCCCCGGCTCGAGCTTTCATGACCGCAACATGGAACACGGCTTCTTTGGGCTGACCTGGCTGGCGCAGGCGCTGGGGCAGGTGGTCCTACCCGGACCGCTACATATCACCGCCTTCACCTCGGGCGCGGCGCGGCTGCGCGACGAGGGGCTGGTCTATCCCGAAAAGGCAAGCATCGCCGGGCCGATCGGAGTGCTGCCGCATGAAATGCCGGGACTGACCTGTGCGACCGTCGATATCGAACTGCCCGCCCGTCTGCGCCCGCCGCTTTTCGCGCGGCTGCGCGGCTCGGCGCCCGAACAGGACGAGGACCTGACCCCGGCGGTACTCGAAGAGCTGCTGGCCGAACCCGGCAACTCGATCGCTGCCCGGCGCGACGGCAAGCGGTACGCACGCAGTTACCGCCCCGCGCCACTGACCGATGCAGGGCCCGCGTTCCGCGATGGTGGCACCTATCTGATCACCGGCGGTTTCGGCGGTATCGGCCTCACGCTGGCCCGCCACCTGATGGACCACCACGGCGCCAACGTGATCCTGCTGGGGCGTGATCCGCTGCCCGCCGACCGCGCCGCCTGGCTGGCCGGGCACAGCCCCGCCGATCGCACCAGTCGCCGCCTGCGCGCCCTGGCCGAGCTGGAGGCGCTGGAGCGCGGCGAGGTCATGGCGATTGCCGCCGATGTGGCGAATATCGACCAGATGCGCCGCGCGCTGAGCCTGGCCGAGGACCGGTTCGGCGCGCTCACCGGCGTGATACATGCCGCCGGCCATATCGCCGACGGCCCCGCACTGGCCAAGACCGAGGCCGATCTGCACCGGGTCCTGTCGCCCAAGATGACCGGGCTGAGGGTGCTGGACGAGCTGTTCCCCGACGGGGTGCTAGAGCTGATGGTGCTTTGTGCCTCGTCCTCGACCGCCAGCCGCCCGGCGGGGCAGGTCGATTACGTGGCTGCCAACGAATATCTCAACGCCTTTGCCGACAGCCGGCAGGGCGGCGCAACCCGGGTGGTCGCGGTCAACTGGGGGGTCTGGGCCGATGTCGGCATGGCCGCCGATGCCCGCGCCGCGCGGCTGGGCACCGGTCACGACACCGCCCGCAGCCCGACCGGGTTGCCGCTGTTGCACGAGGCCGGGTTTGACGAGGCGGGCAACCGCCTGTTCGTCTCGCGGCTGAGCGCCGAGGATTGGGTGTTCGACGAACACCGCACCGCCGATGGCACCGCGCTCTTGCCCGGCACCGGCTATCTGGAACTGGCCGCCCAGGCGCTGCACGCCCAGGGCATCACGCATCCCTATGACATCCGCGATCTCTATTTCTTCCGCCCGCTCAGGGTGAACGGCACCCCGCGCGAGGTGGTAGTCCGGCTGGAAGACGCGCCGGACGGCGTTGCCTTTTCCGTCTGGAGCGCCCTGCCCGGTGGCGGCTATGCCCAGAACGCGCAGGCCCGGCTAGTGCCCGCGCCCGAAGCACAGGTCGAACCGCTCGACCTGGCTGCCATCGCTGCGCGCTGCCCCGAGGCACAGAGCGCCGCGCCCGACGTGGTGCTGCACAGCCCGCAGGAACGGCACCTGCAATTCGGCCCGCGCTGGCAGGTGCTGCGCGCCACTGCGCGCGGCACGGATGAGGGGCTGGCCCGGCTTGCCCTGCCCGAGGCCTATCGCGGCGATCTCGACAAAGGCTACCGGATGCATCCCGGCTTGCTCGATCTGGCCACCGGCTGGGCCATCGAACTGGCCGCTGGTTATGATGACACGGCGCTCTGGGTGCCAGTGTCCTACCGTGCGATCCGGGTCCATGCGCCGCTGCCTGCCGAGATTCGCAGCTGGATGCGCCTGACGGCGGATCAGGCCGCAGTGGCGGGGCATGCCTCCTTCGACATCACCCTGAGCGATGCCACGGGCGCCGTGCTGGTCGAGATCGAAGGGTTCCAGATGCAGCGCACCTCGGGCACCATCGACCTCAGCGATCCCGAACGCGCCGATGCGGATGCCGCCGCGCTGGGGCTGGAGCCCGCACGGAAATCAACGCCGCTCTCGCCCGAGGAACAGCGCCTGCACCACAACATCGCCCAGGGCATCCGCGCAGAGGAAGGCGCCGAGGCGCTGGTGCGCGCATTGGGCACCGGCCTGCCGCAACTGGTGGTCAGCTCGCTTGACCTGCCGCGGCTGATCGCCGAGGCCGATCAGGTCGCCGCCCCGGCGGAAACCGGGCAGAGCTTTGACCGGCCCGAGCTGGACACCGATTATGTGGCGCCCGCGACCGAGACGGAAAAGACCTTGGCCGGGTTCTTCGAGACCCTGCTGGGGGTCAGCAAGGTCGGCACCCAGGACAGTTTCTTTGACCTTGGCGGCCATTCTCTGATCGCGGTGCGCCTTTTTGCCCAGATCAACCGCGCCTTTGCGGTGGAGTTCCCGATCTCGCTGCTGTTCGAGGCGCCCAGTGTCGCCGCCATTGCCGAGCGGATCGACGCACGGCTGGGCCGCAGCAGCGCAGGCGACACCCCGGAAACAGCCGAAGCCGCCGCGCCCGAACTGACCCACGTGGTGCCGCTGCATCAGGCGGCGGGTGGCCATTCTAGCCCGTTCTTCGTGGTGGCCGGCATGTTCGGCAATGTCCTCAACCTGCGGCACCTGGCGCTGATGCTGGGTCGCGACCGGACCGTCTATGGCCTGCAAGCGCGTGGGCTGGTGGGCGATGCCGCGCCGCATGAAACCATCCCCGAGGCGGCGCGCGACTATATCGCCGAGATGCGTCAGGTACAGCCGCACGGCCCCTATCTGCTGGGCGGTTTCTCGGGCGGCGGCATAATCGCCTATGAGATCGCGCAACAGCTGCGCGACGCGGGCGAAGAGGTGGCGTTGCTCGTACTGCTCGACACCCCGCTGCCGCAGCGCCCACCCCTTGGCCCCCGCGACAAGGCCTTGATCAAGCTGCAACAATTCCGCCAGCGCGGCCCGCGTTACTTGGTCGATTGGGTCAAGGCGCGTTTTGCCTGGGAAGTGCAGCGTAGACGCGGCCCGGTTCAGGACGGCGGCGGCGGTGCCTTCAACAACACGCGGATCGAGGCGGCCTTCCTGCGCTCTGCTGCGGGCTATGCGCTACGGCCATGGGAGGGTGCGACGGTGCTGTTCCGGCCGCCGCTGGAACGGCTCTGGCAGGTGTCGGGCGGCAACTGGGTCAATCATGAGCGCCACTATGTCTATCCCGACAACGACTGGGGCCGCTGGATCGCCGAACTCGAGGTGATCGAGGTGCCCGGTGACCATGACAGCATGGTGCTGGTGCCCAATGTCTCGGTCCTGGCCGAGCATCTGCGCGGCCAGCTCAACGCCATCGACAGCCCCTGCGCCCTGCCGCATGCGGCGGAGTGATCCCATGACCAGCGCAACCGTCTTGACCGTCATCCTGAACTACCGCACGCCCGACCTGACGATCAGCGCCTGCGAAGCCGCCATGCGCGAGATGCAGGATCTGCCCGGCGAGATCGTGGTGGTCGACAATGCCTCGGGCGATGGCTCGTTCGAGAAGCTTTCAAAGGCCGCCACCGACTATGGCTGGCTGGCCAGCGGCAAGCTGCGGCTGGTGCAAAGCGGGCGAAATGGCGGTTTTGGCGCGGGGATGAACGTGGGCATGAACGCGGGTCTGTCGAACGGGGCCGCGCCTGATTTCTATTACCTCTTGAATTCGGACGCCTGGCCCGATCCGGGCTGCATCCGGGGCCTGCGAGATTTCCTGCTGGAAACCCCCGATGCGGGACTCGCCGCCAGCGCCGTGCGCGGCATCGACGATGATCCGCACCGCACCGCCTTTCGCTTTCCCACCGCCGCGGGCGAATTCGAGGCGGCCGCCCGGACCGGCCCGCTGAGCCGGTTGCTGCGAGACCGTATTATCGCGCCCCCCCTGCCCGAGCGGCGCACAAGAGTCGATTGGGCCTCGGGTGCCAGCCTGATGATCCGGCGCGAGGTGATTGCGGCAACCGGTGGGTTTGACGAACGCTTCTTTCTCTATTTCGAGGAAACCGACCTTTGCCATCGCGCCCAGGCCGAGGGCTGGAGCACGCATTACCTGCCTGACGTGGGCGTGGTGCATATCGGCTCGGCCAGTACCGGCATGAAAAGCTGGAACCGGACCCCGCAATACTGGTTCGATTCCCGGCTTCACTATTACCTCAAGACCCATGGGCGGGCCTATGCCGCCGGTGCCACGCTGGCGCTTGTGACCGGTGCTGCGATCTGGCGCCTGCGCCGTCTGGTGCAGGCCAAGCCGCAAGCCGACCCCGACCGTTTCCTGACCGATCTGGTCAGCCATGCGTTGCGCGCCGCGCTGGGCCGGTCAAGTACCGCCCCCACCCCAATTGCCGCCATTCCGGAGGACAGCAGATGAGCCTGACCCATGTCGTGATCGGAAACGAATCCCTGTTGATCGGATGCAGCGAGATGCTGCTCGAGCGCGGGCACCGCATCGCCGCCGTCGTTTCCACCGATGCCGAAATCGCCACCTGGGCGCGGGGCAAGGGCCTCGCCCATATGCGCGAGATCTCGGAACTGGAGCCGCATCTGGCGGGCGCCGGGTTCGACTGGCTGCTTTCCATCGCCAACCTGCGGGTAATCCCGCAGGCGGTGCTGACCCTGCCGCGTCGGGGGGCGGTCAACTTTCACGACGGACCGCTGCCGCGCTATGCCGGGCTGAACACTCCGACCTGGGCGCTGATGGCTGGTGAAACCCGCTATGGCGTGACCTGGCATCTGATCGAAGGCGGCATCGACGAGGGCGACATCCTGGCGCAACAGATGTTCGACATCACCGAGGATGACACCGCGTTCTCGCTGAACTCCAAGTGCTATGGCGCGGCGCTGGACAGTTTCGCACGGGTGGCCGACCAGCTGGAGCAGGGGCTCGAACGGCAGGCGCAGGATCTGAGCCAACGCAGCTATTTCGGGCGCGACGCCCGGCCTGCCGCCGCCGGGCGGCTGGACTTCACCAAACCCGCCGCCACGCTCGCCGCGATGGTCCGGGCGCTTGACTTCGGTGATTATGCCAACCCGCTGACCTGCGCCAAGATCGTGGCCGGTGGGCGGGTGCTGGCTGTTGGTCACGCCCTTGCCGAAGGCCGCTCGGGCGCGCTGCCGGGCACGGTTCTGTCCACCAGTGCCGACCGCCTGACCATTGCCTGTGGCGAGGGCGATCTGGTGCTGAGCGGATTGCGCCCGCTGGATGGCGCGCCGGTCGATCTGACCGCGCTGACGCCCGAGGGGCAACGCCTGCCCGCGCTTTCTGCCACCGAGAGCGCTGCGCTCGACCATGCGCTTGCCGCCGCGCTACCCGCCGAACGGCATTGGCGCCTGCCTCTCGCGGCGATGCGACCGTTGCCTGTGCCGCTGGCCAGCGGTGACATGGCCGGCACGCCGGCGCCGCACCGTCTTTCGGTTCCACACGGTCTGGGCGAAGCCGCTCTGATGGCCTCGGTCGTCGTCTGGGCCTTGCGGAGCAGCGGCGAGGACTATGGCGATCTGGCCTTGACCACCGGCGCCATGCAGCAGGCCGCCGCAAACGGCTATGTCAGCGGTTGGGTGCCTTTGCAGGCGGCGCTGACCTCGACCCGCGCCGACCTGATAGGCTGGGTCGAACAGACGGCCCAAGCCGCCCGCGCCAAGGGCGCGCCCCCCGCCGACCTGATGCTGCGCGACCCGCGCATTTCCCACCGGACCATACCACAAGTGGCGCTGGCGCTGGATGGCGCCGGGCCGGTTCCGGGGGCGGTACTAACCGTGGCGCTGGACCGGGGGCATGCCACGCTTTTTGCCGATGCCGCGCGGCTCGACCCGCGCCAGACCGAGATCCTGGCCCGGCGGCTGGAAACCGCGATGCATGCGATGGGCCGCGCGCGCGACACCGATACCGTCTCCGCGTTGCCGGTTCTGCCGGCGTCGGAACGCTCGACCATGATCAGCGACTGGAACCGCAGCGCCCGCGATTACGACCGGACGCTGACCATACACCATGCTTTCGAGGATCAGGCCGCCCGCACACCCGAGGCCCCGGCGCTGGTCTTTGAGGGGCAAACGCTCAGCTACGCAGCACTCAATGCCCGCGCCAATGCGGTGGCCGCCCGCCTGTGTGAAATGGGCGCCGGTCCGGGCAGCCATATCGGCATCTATCTCGACCGCGGCCCCGAGTTGTTGATTGCGGCGCTGGCCGCGCTCAAGGCGGGCGGCGCCTATGTGCCGCTCGACCCCGCCTATCCGGCCGACCGTATCGCGCACTACGTTAGCGACAGCCGCGCCGCGATCATCGTGACCAATGGCGCCCGCGCACAAAGCCTGCCCGACACGCAGGCGCAGATCCTCGACCTTGGCCCGCTGGCAAATGCCAGACAGCCCGAGAATGTCGATGGCGGTGCCAGCGCCGACGATCTGGCCTATGTGATCTATACCTCGGGCTCGACCGGCACACCCAAGGGGGTGATCGTCGAGCACCGCAATGTGGCCAATTTCTTTGCCGGGATGGACGACCGTATCGATCATGTCAATGGCGGCGTCTGGCTGGCGGTCACCTCGCTGAGCTTTGACATCTCGGTGCTGGAACTGTTCTGGACGCTGGCGCGCGGCTTCAAGGTGGTGCTGAGTTCCGACGAGAACCGCGCCGAAGTCTCGAAAGGCCCAATCGCGGTCAGTGACCGGCCGATCGACTTCAACCTGATGTATTGGGGCAATGACGACGGGCCGGGGCCGAAGAAATACGAACTTCTGCTCGAAGGCGCGAAATTCGCCGATGCGCACGGGTTCAACGCGGTCTGGACGCCGGAACGCCACTTCCACGCCTTTGGCGGCCCCTATCCGAACCCCTCGGTGACCGGCGCGGCGGTGGCTGCGGTGACAAAGAACCTGAGCGTGCGCGCGGGCTCCTGCGTGGCGCCGCTGCACCATCCCGCACGCATCGCCGAGGAATGGGCGGTGATCGACAACCTGACCGGCGGGCGCGCGGCACTTGGCATAGCTTCGGGCTGGCAGCCTGACGATTTCATCCTGCGCCCGGAAAACACGCCGCCGCGCAACAAGCCCGCCATGTTCGAGACCATCGAGACCCTGCGCAAGCTCTGGCGCGGTGAAGCGGTGGAGTTCCCCAAGGCCGATGGCAGCATGCATTCGGTCGTCACCCAGCCGCGACCGGTGTCCAAGGAACTGCCGCTCTGGGTCACCACCGCGGGCAACCCGGAGACCTGGCGCGAGGCCGGGTCCATCGGCGCCAATGTGCTGACCCACCTTCTGGGCCAGAGCATCGACGAGGTGGCCGACAAGATCCGCATCTATCACGCCGCCCTGCGCGAGGCGGGCCATGACCCGGCCAGTTTCAAGGTGACGCTGATGCTGCACACCTATCTGGCCGATACCCGCGAAGAGGCCGCGCGCATCGCGCGCGAGCCGATGAAGGATTACCTGCGCTCGGCCGCCGGGCTGATCAAGCAATATGCCTGGGCCTTCCCCGCGTTCAAGAAACCCAAAGGGGTGACCAACGCCTTTGAAATGGACCTAGGGGTGCTGAGCGGCGACGAGTTGGAGGCGATCCTTGATTTCGCCTTCGAGCGGTATTTCGAGGACTCAGGCCTGTTCGGCACCATCAACGATGCGGTTGCCCGCGTCGAACAGCTCAAGCGCATCGGCGTCGACGAGGTTGCCTGCCTCATCGACTATGGCATCGACCCCGCCGTGGTGCTGGAGGGGCTGAAACCACTGGCCGAGGTTTTGAGGCGGGTCCGCGCGCCCAGCGCGCTGGCCGAGGATGATTTCTCGCTCGCGGCCCAGATCGTGCGCCATGGGGTGACGCATATGCAATGCACGCCCTCGATGGCGCGGATGATCGCCATGAACGACGAGGCGCGCATGGCGCTTGGCCGGGTCAAACACCTGCTGCTGGGCGGCGAGGCGTTGCCGGGCGACCTGGTCGAGGATCTGCGCGAGGCGACTGGCGCCCGTATCCTCAACATGTACGGGCCGACCGAGACGACCATCTGGTCCACCTGCGCGCTGGTGCCACCCCGGGTAGAGGGCACGGTCGATATCGGCCAGCCCATCGCCAACACCACCGTCTATGTGCTGGACAGCAGCGGGCAACCCTGCCCCATCGGCGTGCCCGGAGAGCTGCATATCGGCGGCGAAGGGGTAACACGCGGTTATTGGCAGCGCCCCGAACTGACGGCCGAGCGGTTCCCGCGCGATCCCTTTGCCGCCGAGGCCGGTCTGACCGTGACCGCCGCACCGCAGATGTATCGCACCGGCGATCTGGTGCGTTGGCGGGCCGACGGGCAGCTCGATTTCCTGGGGCGCAGTGACCATCAGGTCAAGATCCGCGGCCAGCGGATCGAACTGGGCGAGATCGAGGCGGCAATGGCCTCTTATCCCGGTGTCACCGGCGCGGTGGTGATCGCCCGCGACATCGGCGGCGACACAAGGCTGGTGGGCTATGTCACCACCGGCGGGCCGGTCTCGGATGCAGCCCTGCGCGCGCATCTGGCCGCGCGCCTGACCGAGGTGATGGTGCCCGCCCATATCGTGACGCTCGACGCGTTTCCGCTGACGCCCAACAAGAAGATCGACCGCAAGGCCCTGCCCGAACCGGTGCAGCAGCGCGCCGCACCCAACGCCCCCTCGGAACCCGTCAGCGGCGCCGAGGCGCAGATCGCCGCGATCTGGTCGCGCATCCTGGGCGTCGGTGATATCCGGGCCGATGACAACTTCTTTACCCTTGGCGGGCATTCCCTGCTGGCGGTGCAGGCCCATCGCGAGATCCGCGCGGCGCTGAACGTGCCGAACCTTCCGATCACCGACATCTTCCGCTTTCCCACGCTGGGCGGGCTGGCCGCGCATCTGTCACAAGGCAGCACCCCGGACGCGCCGACACCGCCAACCGTCGACAGCGAGGAACGCGCCAGCACGATGTCGCGGCGGCGGGCGATGCGGGCCAACCGGCAGGAACGTGTTCGGTGACAGGGGAGGCGGCCACCGGGGCGCTGATGCTGGCGGCGCCGCTGCTGGATACGCGCGTGGCGCTGGCCGCGACCGACCCCGCCGGGCCGCATCAGGCCTATCCCGAAGAACTGGCCGCCCTGTCCCGCGCCACCGCCAAACGGCAGCGCGAGTTTGCCGCCGGGCGCGCCGCCGCCCGCCTCTCGCTGCGCGAACTGGGCGCCCCGGCTTTGGCGATCCCTATGGGAAACGACCGGGCGCCGGTCTGGCCACCGGGGCTGGTGGGCAGCATCACCCATACCGACACCGCCTGTCTGGCCACCACCGCATGGGAGGGCGAGATTCGCCTCCTCGGTCTGGACATGGAGCCCGACACGCCACTGGACACATACCTGTTGGAAACCGTGTGCACCCCCGCCGAACGCGACTGGCTGGCCAGGCAGGACATGGCCGGGCACTGGGCCAAGCTGATCTTCTCGGCCAAGGAATGCGCCTACAAGGCGCAATACCGGCTGAGCCGCGCCCTGATCGGGTTCGACGCCATCGCGGTCAGGCCCGATCCCGTCAGCCAGAGCTTTGCCGCCACCTTTCAGACCGATGTACCGCCCTTTTCCAGGGGTGAAACACTGCACGGGCGTTTTGCGCGCGGGGGCGGGCTGATTATCACAGTACTGGCCGTTGCCGCGTGAAATCCGAATGAGGTTACGCTAGAAAGCCCCCATGTTGCGCGCTGTTCTGCCCACCCTCCTGATCCTTGCGATTCTGATGGCCGGTCTCTGGTGGGGCTGGCTGCGCCCGCGCCTGCCCGACAGCGCCGTGGTGGATGCTGCCTATGCTCGACCGCTGCCACCGCCTGCGGGTGCGATGACAGTTTTTCACCTGGGCCACAGCCTGGTTGGACAGGACATGCCGGCGATGCTGCAACAGCTGGCCCCAATCGGGCATGACTATGCCAGCCAGCTGGGATGGGGCACCACGCTCAAGGCGCATTGGGAGCCGGATGAGGGGATCAATGGCTTTGAGCAGATGAACGACCATCCCCGCTATCGCCCCGCCGATACCGCGCTGCGCTCGGGCGACTATGACGCGGTGATCCTGACCGAGATGGTCGAGCTGACCGATGCGATCAGATATTTCGACAGCGACCGCTATTTCAGCAAATGGGCCGGACTGGCGCGCGAGGCCCGACCGGACGCACGAGTTTTTCTCTATGAAACCTGGCACTGGCTGGACGATCCCGATGGTTGGCTCAGCCGCCTGGACCGCGACCTGGTTGAACTCTGGGAAAACGAGATCCTGCTGCGCGACCTGGCCCGCAACCCCGACAACCCCGCCCATGTGATCCCGGTGGGTCAGGTCCTGTCCCGCTTCGTGCGCGCGCTTGAGGCGCGCGGCGGCGTGCCGGGTATCGACGGGCCCGAGGCGCTGTTCGGCACAGATGAGCAGGGTCGGCTCGACACCATCCACATGGGCGATCTGGGTAACTATCTGATCGCGCTCACCCATTACGCGGTGCTCTATCAGAGCTCCCCCGTCGGCCTTCCCCACCAGTTGAACCGGGCCGATGGCAGCCCCGCCCTTGCCCCCTCGCCAGAGGCCGCGCGCCTGATGCAAGAGATCGTCTGGCAGACCGTCACCAGCTATCCAAAGACCGGAGTCCCGCAATGAGCTGGATCACCAGCCTGATCGGCATTCTCTTCATCGGCCATTCGCTGTTCGGCCCCACCAACCCCCAGATGCTGTCACAGGTGCTGGAGGGGCGCGAGGTGCGGGTTGCGGCGCAAATCATCAACGGCGCGCCGCTGTCATATCAATGGGACAATGGCAGCGGTGCCGAGGGCGTAAACGCGCGCGAGGTCCTGCCCCGCGGTGGCTTTGATGTAGTGATCCTGACTGAAGGCATCCCGCTGGCCAACCAGATGCAGTATAACGACAGCATCGGCTCGGCCCGGCGCTATTACGATCTGGCCCTGTCCGCGAATCCCGACACCCGGGTGTTCCTGCAAGAGACGTGGCACGATCTACGATCGGGCAGCGGCATCGATATCGCCTATGACGAGGGCGACGACGTGCCGTGGCGCGAGCGGATCGAGGCGGATCTGCCGCGCTGGCAATCCATCGTCGACGGTGTCAATGCCACCCGCCCCGAGGGCGCACCACCGATGCAGCTGTTGCCCGCCGGACAGGCGATGCTGGCGCTGACCGATGCCATCGCAGCCGGGACCGTGCCGGGGGTCGACCGCATCGCGCAGCTCTTTTCCGACGATATCCATCCTAACGATCTGGGCTTCTATTTCCTGACCATGGTGCAATATGCCGTCGTGACCGGGGAAAGCCCGGTGGGCCTGCCCCGGCGGCTTCAGGATCGCTGGGGCAAGGCCTATGACACCCCCGATCCGGCGCTGGCGCAGCGGTTGCAGGAGGTGGCTTGGACCGTGGTGCAGGGGTTCGAGGCGCCCGAGCCACCCGCGCCGCAACCGGTGACCACCCCAGAACAGCCACTGAACGAACCCGCCACCGAGCAGGCAGGAGAGCCGGCCGAGCCGCGACAGGGCTTTGTCCCGCCGCCCGTGCCCGAGGGGCCGGTCCCGGTGGCGATCGGGCTGGCCGGGGTCAATGACTGGTCGGTCCAGCAACCGTTTCTTGACGTGTTCAAGACCGCCCGCCCCTGGATCGGCCACTTGCCCCGACAATGGGGTGGTGTCGATCATGCGCAGCTGCAAGAGGCCGGTTACCTTGACCCGAATGGCTGGGTGATGGCGATCCCGCCCGAACTGGGCTCGGTCGGGACGCTGATCCTGACCGACCTGCCCGAAGAGGCGGTCTCGACCGCCGGGCGCTATGTGCTGCGCTTTGCCGGGCAGGGCGTGGTCGAGGTTTCGGGCCGGGCCGAAAACGTACGCTATGGCAAGAACAGCGTCAGTTTCGATTTCAGCCCCGGTCCCGGATCGGTCGATATCCGCATCCAGCGCACCCATCGCGGCGGCGATTATGTGCGCGATATCTCGGTGGTCAAAGAAGAGCATCTGGACGCCTACCGGGCGGGCGGCCTGTTCAACCCGCTGTGGCTGGATCGGCTGATGGGCTTTCGCGCGCTGCGCTTCATGGACTGGATGCAGACCAACGACTCGCAGCAATCGGCCTGGGCCGACCGTCCCCGGCCCGACGAGTTCACCTGGGCGATGAAGGGCGTGCCTCTCGAGGTGATGATCGAGCTGTTGAACCGCACCGGCGCCGATGGCTGGTTTAACATGCCGCATCTGGCCGATGACGACTATATCCGCCGCTTTGCCGAGAGGGTGCGCGACGATCTGTGGATCGAACAGCGCGCCTATGTCGAATTGTCCAACGAGGTCTGGAACTGGCAATTCACCCAGGCGCAATGGGCCGAGGATCAGGCTCGCGCCCGCTGGAACAAGAAGGATCACTGGGTCAGCTACTATGCCGCCCGCGCGGTCGAGATGGCCGATATCTGGACAGATGTGTTCGCGGATCAGGCCGAGGCGCGGCTGATCCGGGTGATCTCGACCCAGACCGGCTGGCTGGGGCTTGAGGAGATGATCCTGGACGCGCCCATCTGGACCGCCGAGGAGCCGGGCCGCGCCAACCCCGCCAGCCATTTCGACGCCTATGCGGTGACCGGCTATTTCGGCGGCACGCTGGGATGGGAGGACCGGCTGCCGCTGGTCCGGCAATGGCTGGCCGACAGCCGCGCCGCGGCCGAGGCACAGGCCGATGCACAAGGGCTGAGCGGCGCGGCACGCGACGACTATGTCGCAAAGCACCACTATGACCTGGCCAGTGCGCTGGCCTGGGCCGAGCTGCGCGACGGTGCCGCCAGCGGCAAGGTCGAGGACACGCTGCTGGGGAACCTGAGCGAACGCCTGCCCTATCAGGCCGATGTCGCGCGTCGATATGGGCTGAATCTGATCATGTATGAGGGCGGCAGCCATGTGGTGGGCAGCGGACCGCTGGTGGACGATGCGGAACTGGCTGCTTTCCTTACGCATTTCAACTACACGCCCGAGATGGGAGAGCTTTATACCGACCTGGTCCGGGGATGGCACGCGCTGGGCGGCGGACTGTTTACCGCCTATGCCGATGTCTATCGGCCCAACAAATGGGGCAGCTGGGGTCACCTGCGCCATCTCGACGACGACAACCCACGCTGGGACGCGCTGGTGGAGTTTCTGAAGTGAGCCGCTGGCTGAGCATTATCCTCCCCGCCCATGACGAGGCAGCGTGGATCGGCGATTGCGCCCGCGCGCTCCTGGCCTCGGACCCGCTGCCCGCAGGCTGGCGGTGCGAAGTGCTGGTGGTGGCCAATGGCTGCACCGATGACACCGCCGCACGCGCGCGCGGCTTTGCGGACCAGGCGGCGGCGCGCGGCTGGGACTGGCAGGTACTGGAACTGGCCGAGGGCGGCAAACTGGGTGCGCTCACCGCCGGGGATGCGGCAGCGCGAGGCGAATTGCGCGCCTATCTGGATGCGGATGTGCATCTGGATGCTGCATTGCTGGCACAACTGGTCGCCGCGCTCGACACCGAGGCGCCCCGCTATGCAAGTGGCACCCCCCGCGTAGCCCCGGCAAAGAACCAGATCACCCGTCTTTACGCGCGGTTCTGGCAAGGCCTGCCCTTTGTCGCAACCGGCGTTCCCGGCTTCGGCCTGTTTGCCGTCAATGCTGCCGGGCGCGCGCGCTGGGGGAATTGGCCCGATATCATCTCTGACGACACCTTTGTACGGCTGAGTTTCACACCGCAAGAACGCCTGCGTGTGAAGGCTGGCTATGACTGGCCCATGGTCGAGGGTTTTGCCAATCTTGTGCGTGTACGGCGGCGGCAGGATGCAGGCGTGGCCGAGGTTGCGCGGCTCTATCCGCATCTGCCGCAGAACGATGGTACACCCACTCTGGGCCTGCACGGCCTGATCCGGCACCTGCTGCGCGACCCGCTGGGTTTCGCCGTCTATGCAACCGTGGCGCTCACGGTGCGGACGCCGCTTTACCGGCCCCGGTCCCGCTGGGACCGGGGCCGGTAAAGCGGCGGGGCGCCAGAAAATTCGACGAATTTTCTGGGCTTACTCCTCGAAGGTCGCGACCAGATCAGCCAGTTTGCGGGCCTGATCGTCGATGGCGTGTCGCGCCAATACGCGTGTGCGACCTGCCGCGCCCATCTCCCTCAACTGCACCACCGGTGTTTCGGCCAGCACGGCCAGCGCCTCGGCCAACGCGGCATCGTCGCCGGCGGGCACCATCCAGCCGGTTTCACCCGGCAGCACCAGTTCCGGCGTACCCGCCACATAAGTCGCCACCACCGGTCGCGCCGCCGCCATCGCCTCCATCACCACCATGGGCAATCCTTCGGCGAAACTGGGCATTACCAGCGCATGTGCCCGCTCAAGCGCCGCGCGCACGCCATCCTGATCCAGCCAGCCAGTCAGCGTGATATTGCCCTCAAGCCCGGCCTCGGTGATCGCCTTTTCCAGCGCCGGGCGCATCTCGCCATCGCCAACCAGGTCCAGATGTACCTGTGGATGGCGCCGCACCAGACGCGCCATGGCCCGTACCAACACCATCTGTCCCTTTTGTTCGACAAACCGACCGATCGAGACCAGGCGCAGTGGCCCCTCGGGGACCGGTTGCGGATCGTCAAAGGCGTCGGGCTCGATTCCGCAATGAACCACATGCAGCCGGTCCCAGGTGTCGAATCCCGCCCAACGGCAGAGCTGACTGCGTCCGAACTGACTGACCCCTACAGCAAACCGCGCAGCGTCAAGCTTCTCCCCAAGGCTGAGCGCGCCCGGCGCATCGAATTCCTCGGGCCCATGCACGGTAAACGAATATCCCGGCCCGCCCAGCGCATGCGCCAGCATTGCCACCGTGGCGGAATTGGTACCGAAATGGGCATGGATATGGCCCGCGCCCGCCGCCTGACAGCGGGCCACGACCTCGACCGCCTCGGCCAGATAGATCAGGTGGCGCGCCATCCCGCTGGATGAGACACGCCCGCAGCGCAGTGCCTGCCGCAAGGCCGCAAGGCTTCGCCCCGGTGCGTTCAGAAAACGGCGCAACAAGGCACCACCCAGCCCCAACGCCCCCCTGTCGAGCACATAGGTGGTCTTCGCCGCCTCTGCCCGATCTCTCGCATCAACCAGTGGTGTGTCTGCCCGGCGCATCGCCAGCCGCAAGACCTGATGCCCCTGTCGCTCCAGAGCCTGAATCTCGCGCCGGATGAAACTGTGCGAAGGCTGAGGATATGTGTTCAGAACATAGGCGATGATCACGAGAACGGTTATCCGGTTGAGAAACGTTCCGTCAGTCCTAACCCGATGAACCCATCGCTGCCTAGCGGTGGACCACAACCCGACACCCGGCAAGCCATCGCCTGTGGATCCCGGGCCACAAGCACAACGCGGCAGGGCGCGCTCCAATTGACCCGCCCGTCCCTCGTCCCTAGCGTGGCGACAATCCGGCCCGATGTGCCGCCAACAGAGATCCTGCATGTCCCGCCTTCTTTCCGCCTTTCACGGTTCCGGCCTGATGGCCCGCGTCCTGCGCAGCGCCTCGTGGCTGATGGTTGGCTATGGCGGCAGCCAGGCACTCAGGCTGGCGGCGAACCTGCTGATGACCCGGCTTCTATACCCCGAGGCCTTTGGCCTGATGACGCTGGTCACGGTGGTTGTGGTCGGCCTGAACCTGTTTTCCGATGTCGGCATCGGCCCGGCCATCGCACAGAACCCGCGCGGCGACGACCCCGATTTCCTGAACACCGCCTGGACCATCCAGGTGGGGCGGGGTATCGGGCTGTTCGCGGTGGCCTGCCTGCTGGCGGTGCCGGTATCGCGAATATACGACGAACCCGATCTGACCACCTATCTGCCGGTGGCGGCGGTGGCGCTGCTGATCTCGGGCTTTTTCCCGACCCGGATCGAAACCGCGCACAGGCACCTGATAGTCGGGCGTCTCACCGTGCTGGACCTGATCAGCCAGCTGATCGGCATTGGCGCCATGGCGGCGCTGGCGATTGCCACACGCTCGGTCATGGCGCTGGCACTGGGGGGTGTGATCACGGCGCTGGCCAAACTGGTCCTGACCCATTTCCTGTTGCCGGGTGACACCAACCGGTTCCGCTGGGAACCGGCGGCCCGGTCCGAGCTGATGCGGTTCGGCAAATGGATCTTCCTGTCCACCGCACTAACCTTTGTGATCAGCCAGGGCGACCGGGCGATCCTGGGCCGCTACCTGACGATGGAGATGCTGGGTATCTACAATATCGGCTATTTCCTGGGCAGTTTCCCGATCATGCTGGGGATGGCCGTGGTCGGGCGCATCATGCTGCCGGTCTATCGCGATCATCCTCCCGATACCGATATCGCCAACTGGCGCCGGCTGGCACGGTTGCGGGCAGGTGTGACGCTGGGTGTCGGGATGCCTCTGGTAGCAGTGGCGCTGGCCGGTCCACAGCTGGTCGACCTGCTCTATGACCCGCGCTACCAACTGGCCGGGCCAATGGTGACGCTGATTTCACTTGCCTTCATCCCGCAACTGATCGTCGTGACCTATGACATCGTCGCGCTGGCGCGGGGAGACAGCCTGTCCTATTTCACGCTGATGCTTGTGCGGGCGCTGATGCAGGTGGGCGCGATCCTGCTGGGGATCTGGGCCTTTGGTCTGCTGGGGGCTATCCTGTCGCTGGCGGCGGCGACGCTCGCCACCTATCCCGCCGTGTTGTGGCTGACTGGCAAATACGGCGCCCGCGACCTGCGGCACGACATCATCGCGATTGTGCTGGGCGGGGCCGCCGCGGCCACCGTGATCCGGTTTCATTGGGCCGAGATTGCGCCGCTGGCGGCGCTCTAAGCGCGACGCCTATTCCGCCGGGGTCTGACGGCGACGGAACAGGGACGTTACCCTAGACCAGAGCGAGGGTGCCCGTCTTTCAGTATCGAGATATGGCACCGTCACCACCGGACGAAAGCCCAGTTCACGCTCCAGCTGTGCAGCGCTGCGCAGGACCGGGTGGCGCATCTCCATCAGCACGGCAAGCGCAAAGGCGACGACGAAACTGGCGGCCGCGCCAAGAATGGCTTTTTTCTTGCGGCTTTCGGTGACGGGATAATCGGGGATCGCGGCCTCTTCGATCACGGTCAGGCGTTCAGCCTGACGTTCGGCCTCGATGAGAAAGCCCATCTCGGCCTCGCTACGGCGGGTCGAGACCTGATTCAATTGGTCCTGCAACTGCTCCAGCCGGCGATCATAGGTGCCCAGCATGCGCTCGACCTCGGGGCTGGTCTCGATCTGGGATTCCAGGTCGCGCTTGCGGCTGTCCAGCAACGCCCGCTGCGCGTCCAGCGTGGCCAGCTGCTCGCGATAGTCCTTCTTCAGCCGCTCTGCGGTGGCGGGGCGTTCGCTCTGATCGGCCAGTTGCATCGCGCGCTCGATCTCGATCCGCTCGCGCGCGATGTCGAGCAAGCCACCGTTGATGGTGGCGATTTCATCGCGCCGGGCATCCAGAACGCCGGGCAGCGCCAACTGGTTGTGGCTGCGGAAATCCTCGACCTCGCCTTCAAGCGCCTCTATATCGGCCTCCAACGCTGCGGCCTGCTCATCGAAAAAGGCCAGCGTGGCACGGGCATTCTCGATCCGCGTGCGCTTGCTTAGTTCGACGGTGCGTTGGCCGAATTCATGCGCCACCTGTTGCGCCAGTACGGCGGTTGGCATCCGGGCGGTGATGGTCAGAACCGAGATGGTGCCGTCGTCAGAGAACCCCTCGCGCGCGGCGGCGACGCCCTCGATCCGGACAGCGGTGCGCAGCATATCCACCTTGGCCTGCGGCTTGAGCGCGGGGATATCGGCATAGATACCGTATTTGTCGATGATCTCCAGCATGGTGCCACGGGTCGTCAGGACCTGCTGGATCAATTGCAGACGCCGCGCCGAGGATCCCTCGACCGTGCTGCGCGCCAGTTCGTCGGAGACCACCGGGCGCGCGATCTGGATAACTTCATAGGCCTCGTATTCGTGTTTTTGCATCATGGCGAGAACCAGCGACAGCGTGGTCCCGATCACGATGACAGCCAGCATGAACCGCGCACGCCTGCGGATCATGTCCAGGATGTCTTCCAAAGAATAGATCGGCCCCATGCCTGTCACTCAACTCGCTGATACCAAACCATGCCTGTATGCAGTGGCAACAGACCATGGCATACCGACGAAAATAAGGCAGTTCCGGGCAAAAACGAAGGTCAGACCGCGTAGTTTTCAGCGCCCGAGCCGCGCGCTCGGTTCAGGAGGACACCCAAAAGCGGTGTTGTCTCGCCGATCACCTGCTGGCAGCGGCGGATCTGCTCGGCGGTCGTCTGGGTACCGTCGGCGACCAGCAACACCCCGTCGAGCCGTGGCAGGAAGGCCGCCAGATCGTCATGGGCCAGGATCGCTGGCAGATCGCAGATCACCACATCCGGGTTCAGATCGGTCTGGATCAGATCCAGCACCTCGCCACAGGCTGGCGCTTGCAGCAACTCCGAGGCATCGCCCGAAATGCCGGCGCCCAGCCCCACGGCCAGCGTGCCGCTGCACCGGGTCAGGTGGTCGAGATAAGAGACATCGCCGCGCAGCAGGGCGCGCATGTCCCCCCTCGCAGTCAAACCCAGCGCCCCCGCCAACCCCGGCTCGCGCATGTTCATGTCCAGCAGCACGGTCCGGCTTTCCGGTACCCGCGCGATACTGAGCGCGAGATTCACGGCCGTAAAGCTGGCACCGCAGCCACGCGTGGGGGCCACCACACCAATCCGGTGCCAACCGCGCGCCTTGAGCGTCTGCAACAGGCGGGTGCGCAAGACGTCGAACGCCTTGGCCGCGGGGTCCGAGCGATGAAGATTGACCAGCGGCATCTGACCAGCCTGTCGACGCCCCAATCCCAGCGGCGTCGCGTGCAGACGATCCCACGGTTCGGGCAAAGTGGCGGGCAGCATCCCGGTCGGCGCAGGTTCGGCGATGGGCTGCGCCTTTGGGGGGAGCACCTTTTCGACCCGTGGCGCTGCCGCATCGGCCCGCAAGGCGGCCTTGCGGCGGAACGGACGCTCTGCCGCGCTACGCTTGCCGATACTGGTGGTCTGGTCGTTCATCAATGCAACCGTTTCAGTTTCCGGAGCCAAGTCCCTGTCATGATACGCCATAATTAGGCTCCCAAACTATGAATTCACACCTAAACTCAGTACCCGGTACGGCGCACCACAACCGACGTGGTCCGCAGCAGCAGGGAAAGATCGCCCGTCAGGGACAGGCTCGCCGCATATTCGGCATCGGACTTGGCCCGGTAGTCAAAGCGGGAATTGTTGCGCTCGGACACCTGCCACAGGCCGGTGATTCCGGGTCGCAGCGCGAAATAGCTGTCAGCTGCGCCGTAAAGCGGCAGTTGATCGGGCATCATCGGGCGCGGTCCGACCAGGCTCATATCGCCCTTGAACACGTTCCACAGCTGCGGCAACTCGTCGAGAGAGGTGCACCGAAGGAAGTTTCCGACCCGAGTAATCCTCGGGTCATTCTTCAGCTTTTGCGTGGCGTCCCATTCGGCGCGCATCGCCGGGTTTTCTGCCAACATCCGTTCCAGCCGGGCATCTGCATCCATCACCATGGTGCGCAGCTTGAGAATATGGAACTGCTTGCCGTTGCGGCCCAACCGGGGCTGGCGATAGAAAGCGCTGCCCCCTTCCAGCCGCAGCGCCAGCGCGCACAGCCCGATGATGACAAGTGCAACCGGAAGAGTAAGGAGAATGAAGGCTACATCCAGGCACCGCTTGCCCACCTTCGCATAGACGCCCTTGACCGGAGAAAAGGCTTCCACCCGCTTCTCCAGAGGTGCGTTCGTGTCGGCAGGCAGCAGCGCCGCTTCCAGCGCACTCCTGGCCCGAATGGGCTGGCCAGATACCACCGGCACCGGAACCGCCAGCGAAGCGGTGTGGATATAGTCCTTCATGTCCCCCCCTACGTGGGATACCTGGAGCGAGTGTCCGGCGCTGAACCCCTGCGCCGCGACCTCGCAGACAACTCTTTACTTACAGGCGGGACCAGGCAGCTGGCCCCGGTTCATTCGGCGGTGTCCCGACCCCGGCTTGCCGTGCCCTACGCACGGTCAAACCGGATATCAACTTGGCAAAGTTCCGCCATACTTCTGCCATGTTCGAACCTAGCATCTGTCTGGATAATTTTAAGAAATTCCGCGTCAACAGATTGTTTCCGCCAACAACCGCCTAGAATTTCGACTATTTCCAGTTTTGGCGCGAACCAATGGATCGCACGGATACGGATTGTCTCTAGTTTGGCAACCATCCACATCGGGAATCGGGACCAGCCCTTACAGAGATCGATCTTAGCAAATCCGTTCGGGAATGTGTCGAAAACATGGCGGCACTTTCATGCACCAGCTTTGTTTCCAGGTATTTGCCGGTACGTCACGCCCGCGCCCGAGGAACTTACCGCCACGCTCTAGGGTAGATCAGCAAGGGCCGACCGCTGGTCGCTGCCAGCCCTTTCCAGCTGCAACAACTGTTGGCATCCGGCGGCGACACTGTCGACCTCGCCCGCGTCCACAAAGGAGAGGAGCCGCGCCAGCGCCTGTCGCCGGCAAATCGGATCAAGCACCCCCACCGGGCCCGGCAAGCTGACGGGCATGATCGAGAAAGACGAGACCGTTTCGGGCTGCGCGCCAAAGCTGAACTTGTAGGCTTCGTTTCCATGGCCGAAATCATAGACCTCGTAGCCCCGGTCGATGGCCCAGCCGATTGCCTGTGAATGCAGCAGCGGACCGATGAAATTGCCGGTTACCGTTTCGTCCCTGCCGGCAAGGATGAAATGCACCCGTTTCATACGATGGTCCAGGATGTGACCCAGTGCGCCGATCACCCGCCCCTCGCATCGCAGGACCGGCAGGTAAAGCAGGCCCAGCCGGCTAGCCGTCGTAAGGACGCGAAGGTAGTTCTCCGCCAACAGCCGCGCTATCCGGGCGCCCTTGACCGGTGCCCATTTGCGCATCCACAGCCGCAGCATCGCACCAATATCCGATTTCAGCGCTGAACCCGGATCGTGGCTCAAGGTGTAGTCGCCGCTGACCAAGTAGCGCCGAGAATAGCGGCGGATTTTCTGGCGGGTGTTCTTGCCGGGACCGTTGGTCAACCAGGTCTCGTAATCCCCGGGAAGCGTCACGCGGGGACAGATGAGGGTGTCGGTCTGCCCGTTGTTGATAAGATGCTGCCTAGCGCTCACCGAATAGGCCGTGCCTGCAAAAGCGGACATGAACTTGGCCGAACGCGACCGCGAACCATCATATCGCAAGGACATCCGCGCCCAGGGCTGCCGCCGCAAGGCCTCGGCCAGCGCGTCGACCGCGATATCCTCGTATCCCGGTTCGCAGAGAAAACCGGTATACTCGCTCCGAACCAGTCGGCCACCCGCCTCGATCTCGGTCTGGAACTCTTGCCGACCGCGGCTCCAGCGCAGGCGGTAACTCAGCGGCAGTACACAGACCAGGCGCGGGCCATGCCAGACGGCCATAACCCGCCAGCGTCCTGGATTGTCGGCAAAGACCTGCGCCAACCAGTCCCAGGACAGAAATACGGTGCCTTCGGGGTCGCGCGCCTCCAGCGCACGCCATCTGTCGCGCAGGGCGAGGAATGCCTCATCCCTTTCGACCGGCTCGACCCGGAGCCTGCCGCTTGCCGAAACACTGGCCGCGAAATCCGGTGCACCATCCATCGTCATGCGCTTTTGAGCGAGCGTCCTTCCCTGAGGATCGCCCGGAAACTGTCGACGGCTGCGTCGAAATTACGTGCAAGCGGCGCGGTCACCGGCGATTGCGCGGCGAAATAGGCGCCGACCCTGCATATCTGCATGGCGAACTCGGGATGCACCCCGGCATCGTCATATCTACGGACCCGCTCCTTGGACAACCAGCCGCGTTTCCTCGCCTCTTTCACGATCAGCTTGAACCGCTGCGCGCAATGAAAGGTCAGGTAGACCGAGAGATA
Organism: Ruegeria sp. YKSD163; assembly: GCF_059612905.1. NCBI lineage: Bacteria > Pseudomonadati > Pseudomonadota > Alphaproteobacteria > Rhodobacterales > Roseobacteraceae > Ruegeria > Ruegeria sp. YKSD163. Next base: position 2,824 of record NZ_JBXWRM010000017.1, on the reverse strand, counting down.
GTCCAGATAGGCGTCGATCCGGTGACCGCAGCCAGGATCGAAGGCATCTATCATCACATCGACCATCTGATCGGGCGCGATGGGCCAGGCCTCGTCACCGATGAGCCAGGCAAAATCCTCGGCCCCATGGCGCAGGCCGCAATACTCGAAATCGAACCACCTCAGCTGCCCGGTACGGTCCAGCGCCGCATTGCCCGAGCGGCAATCCCACTTCACGAATTGCCGGCCTGAACAAGCCAGACGCCCAGCGGCGGCCGCGCGGTCGAACCGAGCGTCGATCCCCATCGAATAGGGCTGCAACGCATCCACCGCATCGACCAGACTGGCGGCCCATCCGTCATGTGCACCAAGACGCGGTAACGTCTTGTGCAAGTCGGTACGCCGCGCCGCGCACTGGATACGAAAGATCGCCGCGACCGCCTCTGCGGCAAGGTCCAGCTGGTCCTTGCCCTCGTGCCGCACGATTTCCCGGTTCAAGCGACGACGCCCCACATCCGACTGGAACATGACTTCGCCCACCAGGCCAAGGCATTCGGGCAGGTCATCGCATTGCGCATGCAGACGCTCCAGAACGAATGCCTCCAGATGAGTACGCCGGACATCGGGGCGCAACGTTGCGATGACATCCATCTCGTCGAAATGAAGTCGAAAGCTGGAGCGCCCCTCGCCGCCGGGCGCGGTCACCTTGCGGACCGGGCGACCGAACCGCGCCTGGGCCGTTTCGACTATGCGGTTCAGCCGGTCGAAAGTGCCAGTGTCTGCCATGCCCTCGTTCCCTTTTACCCGTCCCCTCGATACATCCACACGTCTTTCAGCCGGGCCAATGCCCCCTTTCGATAACATGATGCCCGATTCGCCCGCAGCATTCGCGGCGATCGGCCCGCCATTGCAGTCTCCTCGCGCTCCAATCCCGCGACCGTGCAAGGATTGTTCCCGGACCGGTTTCAGGCCCGATAAATCTGCCTTGAATTTGCCATGAATATGCCTGTCCTTGGCATGTTTCAGCAGCACGCCGCATCCGCGAAACATTCGGCCGAGACCGGCGGTCGATGTCGGCCCGACGGCTCGCGGTCAGCGCCGCAGACCCAGCGCCGCGCCCACCGCCGGATGCACGGGAAGCACCTGATGATCCGCCTGCATCCGCGCCAGTCTCGCACGCGCCCAATCGGGAAACGTCGCACCGCGCCCTGTCTCTTGACTGACATTCATGATCAACGCTTCTTGCGTGGCGCAAAGCGCACTGTCCCGGTCCGCATACATCTCGCCGAAATAGATCAGCCGTTTGGCATCATGGTCGAGCAGGCGGAACCGCAGGTGGAACGCTTCGCCCTCAAGCAGCTCGCGTCGGAATTGAACATGCGATTGCAGAATATATGGGCCGGCCCCGGCGGTTTCGACATAGGTCTTGCCAAGCCCCAGTTGCTCTTCGAGCATCACGTCCAGGGCCTGATCGAAGGCCACGCCGTAATAGCCGACGTTCATGTGCCCGTTATAGTCGATCCACTCCGGCCGCACAACGAAGCCACGCACTTCGACCGGCGCCGGATAGGGGCCGTCATGGCCGCTCTGCGGGGTCATTTCAACCATCGCGCTCAATCCTCGAATATCGCCACCGCGCGGGTGAACCCCGCGCTTGCGCCTTTGATCTTGAACGGAAAACAGGAAATGGTGAAGCCCGAGGGCGGCAGCTGGTCCAGGTTCGCCAGCTTTTCCATGTGGCAATAGCCGATCTCCATCGAGGCGCGGTGCCCCTCCCAGATGATCGAAGCATCGCCACTTTCGGCATAGGCCCGCGCGGTCAGGGGAAAGGGGGCGTCCCAGGACCAGGCATCGGTTCCGGTCACCCGCACGCCGCGTTCGGTCAGATAGAGCGTCGCCGCGCGCCCCATGCCGCAGCCCTTGATCAGGTAATCCGGCTGACCATAGCGCGCGCCCGCCGAGGTATTGACCACCACGATATCGAGCGGTTGAAGCACATGCCCGATGCGTTCCAGCTCGGCCTCGACATCTTCGGCGCTGACAACGTAACCATCCGGGAAATGGCGAAAATCCAGCTTGACCCCGGGGTTGAAACACCACTCCAGCGGCACCTCGTCGATGGTGATCGCCCGCTCGCCGTTGTTCATCGTCGAATGGTGGTGATACGGCGCGTCCAGATGGGTGCCGTTATGGGTCGCAACGCGGAGCCGCTCCACCGCCCAGCCCTCACCGCCCGGTAGATCCTCGCGTTTCAGCCCCGGAAAGAAGGACATCACCTGTTCGGCGGTCTGATCATGGGTGAGATACTCAATCTCGGGCAACATGATCGGCGGGTCGGAAACGATACCGGTTTCCAGTGGCACGGAGAGATCGACAAAGCGACGGGACATGAGCACTCCTCTGGGCATGCCCGGCGCAAGTTAGGCGGCCCCGCAACGCCCGACAAGACGCAAAGGGGGCGCTGCCCCCTCGGCCCTGCGGGCCTCACCCCCGGAGATATTTTTGACCAGAAAGAAGCATATGCGCGGTGCCGCTTCTTTCTGGTTCAAAATACTCCGGAGCGCGAGGCGGAGCCTCGCAATGGACCTACTCTGCCGCCAATGCCTCGACCTTTTCGACCTTTACGGCGGAGTATTTGAACTCTGGTATTTTTCCGTAAGGGTCGAGGGCTGCGTTTGTGAGGATGTTTGCGGCGGCTTCGACATAGGCGAAGGGGAGGAAGACGTTGTCCTGGGCGATGGCGCGGTCGGCGCGGACCATGACCTGGACGCTGCCGCGCCGTGTGGTGAGGCGGATCATGTCGCCGGGCTCGATGCCCATGGCGCGCAGGGTGGCTGGGTGCATC
>NZ_JBXWRM010000016.1:0-105002 GCF_059612905.1 Ruegeria sp. YKSD163 | reverse complement strand
GCGCACAAGGGTGACAAACAGAAAAGGCCGCTCCCCCGGAGCGGCCTTTTTCATGTCCACAAACGATCCGACACCCGAGATTATTCGACGAATAATCTCGCAGCCCGCCACTCAGTACGCCGTTTTCGATCACGGTGAACTGGGTCACAGACAGAATCATTACGCTGGGTCAATCTGTCTGTGTAAATCAAGACAGGGAGTGAGACAAATGCCGTTCCTCAGCAAAACCAATCCCGCCAGGATTATTGAAGCCGTTTACCGGTCGATCGCCCTCTGCGCGATGATGCAGAATCGTGTGAACAAGCTGCACTGAGCTGTCGCAGCCTCGGCGGGATCGTTCTGCCATCGGAAATATGGGCCGGATCAGGCAGTTCCAAGGTCACACTATGCTTGGGTCAGGTCGACGGAGACCACGGTCTCCGCCCGACCATAAGGTCCGCTTCTTCCGTTATCTCGTTCATATGATGCTCAAGGCTCTGGCGCAGCGTCTCGATCTCTTCTTCCGATGCCTTGCGCGGCACCGGATCGTGCCATTCCCGGCACAAGAACACGCCTTCGTTGCGCCAGGGGCGCGGTAGCAGAAGCCGGTCCCAGCTACCCATCTCGCGTCCGTGCCGGACAGAATAGGTAATGCCGAACACCCGCTTTCCTGAACTGCGCGCCCAGATCAGCGGGACAGTGGACGAAACCCGTTCCGGCCCGCGCGGGCCGTCTGCTGCAATCCCGATGGAAATTCCGCCCTTCATCTTGCCCAGAACTTCGCGCGAGAGGGCCACATGGCGTTTGTGGCTGGACATGGCGATGGTATCCATACCGAAGAGTTTCTGCACCCGGCCCACCATGCTGCCTGCACGCGCGGCGGAAGTAATCGAACAGATCCGCCCCTTGTCGAGCGGAAAGAAATAGGGTGATTGCGCCAGACGCTGGTGCCAGAGCACCACGATCACCGGTTCCCCCGCAGCCGCCAATTGGTCCAGTTGCTCATAGCCGATCCGCTGCCATTTGGTGTTGCGATGTATCAGGCGGATATAGGATGCGATCCGTCGGGCAACCCAATTCAGCACTGCTTCGCTGTCGGCAATCTTCTTGCGCAGGCTCATGGCGCCTCCTTCGGTTTGGATCGCTTCTGTCATACCCGACGAGAGGCGCGGTGCAACGCCTTTCCCGGCTCTCTTTTTGCGCCTGCTTGGCGAAAAGGGGCTTGAGTCCGCCGCATCGGTGGCATATCTCCATCGCCACGATAGGGGTATAGCTCAGTTGGTAGAGCGACGGTCTCCAAAACCGTAGGTCGCGGGTTCGAACCCTGCTGCCCCTGCCACTTTCCGACATCTTCATTATTTTGCGACCCAGCGGTTCTGGTGTCACGCTGATTTCTCTGGTCAAACCTTGCGCGCGGCATGAAGAGGTATGCCGTTATGCTGGAACGTCTGTTCCGGCGTCGGTGGCAACCTTCTGTCGAGAGAATTGGCGCCTTGCGAAACTTCGAGTAATTGGTTTCAGAAATCGATAAACCGAAGAAAAATGAAAGCATAGTGAGTGACAGTTTTCTGTACCGGGTCTATAACGTCCGATACAGGAGGCACGAGTCATGGACGCGGAAGCAAGACAGCACGAGATATTGCAGAAGCTGCGCCAGCAGGAGCGGGTTGGGGTCGACGAACTCACCCAGGATTTCGGGGTCAGCAGTCAGACGGTGCGGGCCGATCTGCGCGATCTGCACGACCGCGGACTGCTCAAGCGAACCCATGGCGGCGCGGTGCGGGTCGAGACGGTGTCGAACCGCGAATACGGTGCGCGCCGGCAGCTGCACCGAGGGCAAAAGGCGGCGATGGGGGCGCTGGCGGCAACGCTGATCCCCGATGACAGCTCGGTCACCCTGAATATCGGAACCTCGACGGAACAGGTCGCCCGCGCGCTGGCCGGGCATCGCGGGCTGACGGTTCTGTCCAACAATATCAACATCATCAACCTGTTGATCGGCACGCCGTCCAAGGAACTGGTGCTGGTCGGCGGCGCGGTCCGGCAAAGCGATGGCGCCATCGTGGGCGAGGATGCGGTCGAGTTCATTTCGCGCTACAAGGTGGATTTTGCGGTCATCGGTGCCTCGGCGATGGATGCCGACGGCGCGATCCTGGATTTCGACGCGCGCGAGGTCTCGGTGGCCCGCGCCATCCTGCGCAATGCGCGCAGTCGGATTCTGGTCTGTGACGGGTCCAAATTCGACATCGCCGCCCCGGTCCGGATCTGCGATCTGACCGAGCTTGATTACGTGGTGACCGACCGGGCACCACCGGCCGAGTTTCTGCGGCGTGCCGAAGAGGCAGAGACCGAAATTCTGATTGCGGAGTATACCGATGACTGAGACCGACAACCGGGTCTATGACCTCTTTGTCATTGGCGGCGGGATCAATGGCTGCGGCATCGCGCGTGATGCGGCGGGGCGGGGGCTGTCGGTGGCTTTGGCCGAGATGAAGGATCTGGCCTGGGCCACCTCATCGGCCTCGACCAAGTTGTTTCATGGCGGGCTGCGCTATCTTGAATATTTCGAGTTCCGGCTGGTGCGCGAGGCGCTGATCGAGCGCGAGACACTGCTGCGTGCGATGCCGCATATCAGCTGGCCGATGCGTTTCGTGCTGCCCTATCACCCGGATATGCGGTTCGAGAATGACACGCCCACCTCGCGGTTGTTGTCGACGGTAATGCCCTGGATGAAGGGACGCCGCCCGGCCTGGCTGATCCGGCTGGGCCTGTTCATGTATGACCACCTGGGCGGTCGCAAAATCCTGCCCGGCACCCGCACGCTGGACCTGAGCAGCGACCCGGCGGGGGCGCCGTTGCAGGACCGGTTTCGCAAGGCCTATGAATACTCTGACTGCTGGGTCGAGGATGCCCGCCTTGTCGTGCTGAACGCACGCGACGCGGCGGCGCGCGGAGCGCGGATCATGACGCGGACACGGGTGGTTTCGGCCACACGCGCCGCCGATCACTGGGCTGTTACCCTAGAGGATACGGTGACAGGCGAAACTCGCGAGCTCTGCGCGCGCGTGCTGGTCAATGCGGGTGGCCCTTGGGTCGGAGAGCTGATCCATGGCGCGCTGCGGCTCAACTCTTCGGAGCGGGTGAGGCTGGTGAGGGGCAGCCATATCGTGACCCGGCGGCTGTTCGATCACGACCGCTGTTATTTCTTTCAGGGCACTGATGGGCGGATCATATTCGCGATCCCCTACGAGGGAGAGTTTACCCTGATCGGTACCACCGATCAGGAGCATACGGACCCGGGCACAAGACCCACCTGTACCGAGGGTGAGCGGGATTATCTTCTGCGCTTCGCCTCTGACTATTTCAAGCAGCAACTGACGCCCGAGGATGTGGTCTGGACCTATTCCGGGGTACGTCCGCTTTATGATGACGGGGCCAGTTCGGCTACGGCGGCGACGCGCGACTACGTGCTCAAGGTCGATCAGACAGGTGGGGCGCCGGTACTCAACGTCTTTGGCGGCAAGATCACCACCTATCGGCGGCTGGCGGAATCGGCTTTGGACAAGATCGCACCTTTCTTTCCGGGCCTCTCCGGAAAATGGACGGCGGGTGTTGCCCTGCCGGGTGGCGACTTTCCGGTCGACGGGGTGGAGACGCTGACCGGGGACCTGCTGCGCCAATACCCGTTCCTGACGCACGCCTGGGCCGCACGTCTGGTGCGGGCCTATGGCACCGAGGCGGCAGAGATGCTGGGCAAGGCCGACAGCGCCGAGGCGTTGGGCGAGGATTTCGGCGCCACCATCACCGCGTCCGAGCTGGATTGGGCCATGTCACGGGAATGGGTGCGCAGTGCCGAGGACTTTCTGTGGCGCCGTACCAAGCTGGGTTTGCGGCTCACCCCGGAACAGGTGGCGCGGATCGAGGCCCATATCGCGGCGCGGAGCTGACCCCGCGCCCGTTTATCCGCGCAGGGTGGCAGGCACCCGGGTCGAGATCGACACGCCGCGAATGAACTCTTCGCATTCCTCCGGCGCGGTAATCGGGAGCATATGGCCGCGTCCGGGCAACAGTTCGCATCGCAGGCCGAATTTCTTCATCGGAACACCATGCTGGGTGGGGAGCAGCACCGCGTCCTCGGCCCCGAACAGGATGGCACCGGGGACATCAAGTTCGCGATAGCGCTGTGCCTGTGCCGCTATGCTGGCATCTGCGCCCACCACGTCCTGGGATGCGGTGACAAAGGCCTGTGGCCTGAGCCCGAGCGCGCCACCGGCACGGTCCAGAAAATCTTCGGGGAAATCCTCGGGGGCAAAGACTTGGGTCAGGGTCTGCTCTGCGGTCCAGTTCGCCATCGGTACCGCGATGGTATGCCCGATCAAGTAGCGCAGCCGTTCGTTACGGATTTCCAGCGGGCGGAACACGGCGGGCGGGCCTGCCATGTGATGGGTGAGCGGACAGATCAGCGCCAGCCCGGCCACCTTTCGCGGGCGGTCCAGTGCCATGGCCAGCGCAATCGCGCCGCCCAGCGAATGACCGACCAGCACAGGATCCTTGACCCCCTTGGCATCAAGGAACTCTCCGATCATCCGGGCCTGTTCCGGTAACCCGGCCAAGGCTGCGCCGTCACGGGTGGAATAACCGCAGCCGGGCCGGTCCAGTGCGATGACGTGATGATCCTGTGCCAGTCGGTCAACCAGCGCATAGGTGAAATGCTGCAACTGTCCCGCCAACCCGTGGATCAGCACCAGTGTCTGTTTGGCCGGGTCGCCGGCCTCGACATAGTGGATGGTGCCGCCGGTCACCGGCTGCACCTCGCCGGCCTGCGGTACCAGCGCCGCGCCGCGCCGCGCCAGCGACCGCGTTCTGAGCCAGCCCAATCCCAGCATCACGCCAATCAGGGCAAAGGGCAGGCAGACGAGCAGAAGCAGGGTGGACATGGCAACTCCGGGATCAGGTATGCGACGGGGGCGAGGTTAGATATTGTTCCATCCCGGCGCCAGCCATGCGTTTGCGATATTCGCCTACCGTGCCGGGCCAAAGTGTGGTGTTGCGGCCGGTGCTGTCCTGATACCACGAAGAGCAGCCACCGGCCTGCCAGACCGAGTCCGTCAACCGCTCCTGCATCTCGGCTTCAAACGCGGCCTGCGCCTGTGGTTTCGGCGAGATCGTGGCGAGACGCTGTTTCTGCATGGCATCCAGCAGCCGTCCGATATGTTCGACCTGCGCCTCGATCATCAGCACGACCGAGTTGTGGCCCAACCCGGTATGGGGCCCGAGCAGGACAAAGAAGTTGGGAAAGCCTACGACCGAGGTGCCCAGATGCGCGGACATGCCCTCGGACCAGGCCTCGCGGATGGTCAGCCCGTCGGCGCCGGTGATGTCCAGACGTTCGGCGGCGTCGGTGACGTGGAACCCGGTGCCCCAGATCAGAACGTCGGCCTGAATCCGGGTGCCGTCGGTGGCGATCAGCGTGTCGCCCTCGATCCGCGCCACGCCATGGGGGATCACCTCGACATTTTTCCGGGCCAAGGCCGGGTACCAGTCGTTGGAACTGAGGATGCGCTTGCAGCCGATGCGATAGGGCGGGGTCAGCTTTGCCTGTTCCTCGGGGTCGGGGATGGCATCGGTCAGTGCCTTTTGCCACATGCGCATGGCGAAATCGACGGCCCTCGGCTTGCCGCGAAACACCGCGTGGCGGAACTCGAACACCGCATAGATCAGAGCGCGGCGGATACGTGGCAACAGCGGCAGGCGGGCATAGAGCCGCCGTACCCAGGGGGCGATTGGCCCGTCCGGTCGGGGCAGGACATAGGGCGGTGTTCGCTGAAAGATGCTGACCTGGGCGGCCTTGGGCGCGATTTCGGGCACGAATTGCACCGCCGAGGCGCCAGTGCCCACGACCGCAATCCGTTTGCCCGCCAGATCGACGCCATGATCCCATCGGGCCGAGTGAAAAGCCGGGCCGGTAAAGCTGTCGGCGCCGGGCAGGTCGGGGATGTTCGGCACATGCAGCGCGCCGATGGCCGAGACCAGGAATCGCGCCGACCAATGCTGCCCCTCGGCGGTCTCGACCTGCCAGCGCACACCGTCCCAGCGGGCCGCGCGCAGGGTCTGGCCGAAATGGCAGAGGTCATAGAGCGTCTCGTCGCGGGCGACCTTTTGCAGATAGCATTGGATTTCGCCGCCACCCGCATAGGCCGTGGACCAGCCCGGATTCGGGTGACTGGCCAATGAATAGAGATGCGAGGGCACGTCGCAGGCAACACCGGGATAGGTGTTCTCGCGCCAGGTGCCGCCGATATCATCGGCCTTTTCCAGAATGTCGATCCGCGCAAGGCCGCGTTTGCGGGCCTCCATCGCCATGATCAGTCCGGAAAACCCTGCCCCAACGATGAGCATATCCGTTTCGCGTGTCGCCATTCTGTCCGGCCTCCGCTCCTTGCCTTGATCAAGTCTAGCGGATCCGCGTCGCAGGGACAGAGTCTTGTCGTGGGGTCAATCCGTGGTATTCAGATCGGCCAATCGGGGCAGGGGCAACGCGTCAAGCAGGGCAAAGACCTGTTCGCGGCAGGAAGGCCCGGTCCAGCCCTTGGGCTGGAAGGCCGGGGGCAAATCCGGGTGGCGCAGCGCCACCCGCCGCCAGCGATGCACCAGCAATGTCCGCAGCGTCGCCACCTGAACCGGTGTCAGAAACGCCGGTATGCCCGCCGCCCGCAACGCGGCACAGTCCTGTTGCAAGCTGTGACAGGCCGCCCCCAGATCTTCGGGAAAGAGCCGGGTCTGAAGCCAGCCGGGAACGGCACGCGCGGTGACTTCGAACCCGGCCAGATCGTCGCAATCGCCCGGCACCGGCCCCGACCCCAGCGCCACGGTGCGGCCAAGCCCGGTATAGGTATCGGTCAGCAACAGATCGTTGAGCGTGTTCAGGCTGCCGCCATCCTCGGCGATCAGGATATGCCAGGTCTCGGGCAACTCGGGTGCGCGGGTATAGATGCGCGGTGTCACCCGGTCCGATTGCGTGCGGCCAAACTCGGACAGGTAGTGGACAGAGCTTCGCCCCTCGCGGCTGCTTTCGATCCAGCCATCCTTGCGCAGCCGGTGCAGCGCGACACGCATCGCTTCGGGCTTGATGCCCATCGGCTGGGTGATGCGGGTCAGCGTGGCACCCGAGATCCGGTCACCCTTGCGCCGGGCCAGATCACCGAACAACGAGACGATGATTGACCAGACCCGCTGGTTCTGCGGGTCGGTCAGCCGGGTGGCGGCTATGTCAAACCAAGAGGTATCTCGTATCATGCAGACAGTCTAAGCCGCCCGGACATAAATGAGAATCGCTTTCTGGCCCCCGGCAGCCATGGCCGGGGGCCAGTGCATTCAATAGGCGTTCATGGTCAGCAGCTCGTATTCCGCGACCATCTCGTCATCCTGGTTGGTCAGCGTCACATGCCAGCGGACCTCGCCGTATTCGTCGGTACGACGGGTCTTTTTCTTGACCGTCAGACGCACCTTGATGCTGTCCCCGGCCGAAACCGGCTTCATGAAGCGCAGGCCGTCCAGCCCGGTATTGGCCAGTACCGGCCCCTCGTTCGGCTCGACGAACAGACCGGCGGCGAAGCTGAGCAACAGATAGCCATGCGCCACCCGGCCCGGGAAGAACGGATTCCGCTTGGCGGCGGCGTCATCCATATGGGCATAGAAGGTGTCGCCGGTGAAATGGGCGAAATGTTCGATATCGTCCATGGTGACGGTGCGCGAGGCGGTGTTTAGCGTCTCGCCAATCGACAGCTCGTTATAGCGGCGGGTAAAGGGATGCGCGGGGCCTGCGACCTCGGTCGCGCCGGGCACCCATTTGCCGCCGATCCGGGCCAGCATCTCGGGCGAGCCCTGCACTGCAGTGCGCTGCATGTAATGTTTCACGCCTCGCACGCCGCCCATCTCCTCGCCACCGCCGGCGCGGCCCGGGCCGCCATGCACCATATGGGGCAGGGGTGAGCCGTGACCGGTCGATTCCTTCATCGAGTCGCGGTTGTTGATGTAGATGCGCCCGTGAAACGCGCCCGCACCCATCACCACATCGCGCGCCACATCGGCGTCATGGGTGATCAGCGAGGTCACCAGCGAGCCGCCGCCGCGATTGGCCAGCGCCACCGCATGATCCATGTCGCGATAACCCATGACGGTCGAGACCGGGCCAAAGGCTTCGGTATCGTGCACGCGCTGGGCGCGGTCGGGATCGGCGCAGTGGAACAGCATCGGCGGCACGAATGCGCCGTTGGCCAGATCGCCCGACAGGCCCGGATCCATGGTGAACACCTGCTCGGCCTCTTGTCCGATGATCGCGGCCTTGGCCAGCACATCGGCCTTTTGTCCGCCCGAGACCAGCGCGCCCATGCGGGTCGCCTCGTCACGCGGGTCGCCGATCACGGTCTTTGCGAGGCGCGCGCTCAGCGCCTCGATCACCGCCTCGACACGCGGCTGCGGCGCGATGATGCGGCGGATCGCGGTGCATTTCTGCCCCGCCTTGGTGGTCATCTCGCGCGCGACCTCCTTGATGAAGAGGTCGAATTCGGGCGTGCCGGGTTCCGCATCGGGGCCAAGGATCGAGGCGTTCAGACTGTCCTGTTCGGCCACGAAACGCACCGCGTTTTGCAGGATCACCGGGTTCGAGCGCAGTTTCAGCGCGGTATCGGCGGAGCCGGTGAAACTGACCACATCCTGGCAGTCCAGATGATCCAGCATGTCGCCCAGACCGCCCGACACCAGTTGCAGGGCGCCTGCGGGCAGAATGTCGGCCTCCAGCATGATGCGCACTGCCAGTTCGGTGACATAGCAGCTGTTGGTGGCGGGTTTCACGATAGAGGGGACACCGGCCAGCAGGGTGGGGGCCAGCTTTTCCAGCATGCCCCAGACAGGGAAGTTGAAGGCGTTGATATGCACCGCGACCCCTTGCAGCGGGGTGCAGACGTGCTGGCCCAGGAAGGTGCCGTTGCGGCTCAGCTGTTCCACCTCGCCGTCCAGATAGATCTGGCCGTCCGGCATCTCGCGCCGGCCTTTGGAGGCGAAGACGAACATGGTGCCGATGCCGCCGTCGATGTCGATCAGGTGGTCGGACTGGGTGGCGCCGGTGTCGAAACTGGCGGCGTACAGTTCGGCCTTGCGGGCGTTCAGCGCCTGACCCAGCGCCTTGATCATGCGGGCGCGGTCATGGAACCCCAGCTTGCGCAGGGCGGGGCCGCCGGTGTTGCGGGCATGATCGAGCATCGCCAGCACGTCGAGCGCGTCATTGCCCGCGCTGGCAATCGGCGCGCCGGTGATGGCCGAGGCGATGGTGCGGGCGCCCGCGCCGGGCGCAACCCACTGACCGGCGGCAAAGCTGGAAATCTGTTGAAGGGCCATGGCAGTCTCCTGTTTCTGTCGCCCGCCAGTCTAGCCGGTCGGGGGCGTGATTGTGTATAATCGTATTCGTGACCGAACGGTCGGTCAATAAAATTCCAACATAGTGACGCACACAAACGAAAACCGCCGGACCTTGCGGCCCGGCGGATCAGGGGTCAGTGGCCCATCGCGCCCATTTGCTGGGGTAGGTAGAGAACCACCACCGGCACCAGTACGATCAGCGCCAGCCGGAAGATGTCGGCGATCCAGAACGGGGTCACCCCGCGAAAGATCGTGCCGGTCGAGACATCGCCCACCACGCCCTTGAGGATGAACACATTGAGGCCCACGGGTGGCGTGATCAGGCTGATCTCGGTCACCACCACCACCACGATGCCGAACCAGATTGGGTCGTATCCCAGCGAGGTAACCAGCGGAAAGAAGATCGGCACGGTGAGCAGCAGCATCGACAGCGATTCGAACACGCAGCCGAGGATGATGTAGATGCCGAGGATCATCAGGATCACCACAAAGGGCGCCACATCATAGGCGGTGACCATGGCGATCAGCGCCTCGGGCAGTCCGGCGAGGTTGATGAAGTTGGAAAACACCTGCGCCCCGATCAGCACCGAAAACAGGGATGCTGCGGTAAAGCTGGTCTCTTTCAGCACCTCGAAGGTGGAGCCCACCGTCAATCCGCCCCGGAAAAGCGCGATCAGAAAGGCGCCTGCTGCACCCATGCCCGCCGCCTCGGTCGGCGAAAAGGTCAGGTTCAGCGGGTGAAAGTCGAAAGCGCCATACAGCCCGCCGATCACCAGGAAGAACAGCAAGAGCACCGCCCAGACCGACCCCAGCGCGCGGAACCGCTCGCCCCATCCGGCGCGCTCGCCGGCCGGACCCGCCGCGGGATTGCGCCACACGGTCCAGCGCACGGCGAAGAGGTAGAACAGGATGCCCAAGACACCCGGAATGATCCCTGCCATGAACAGTTTGCCGATCGAGGTTTCGGTCAACAGGCCATAAATCACCAGAATGACCGAGGGCGGGATCAGGATACCCAGCGTGCCGCCCGCCGCGATGGACGCGGTCGACAGCTCGTCGGTATAGCCGTAACGGCGCATTTCCGGCATCGCGACCTTGGACATGGTGGCCGCCGTTGCCAGGGACGAGCCGCAGATGGCCGAGAAGCCACCACAGGCGGCAACCGTTGCCATGGCGATGCCACCCCGGAAATGGCCCAGGAAGGCGTTCGACACCGCGTAAAGCTCGCGCGCCATGCCGCCCTTGTTGACGAAAAGCCCCATCAGGATGAACAGCGGCACCACGCTCAGGCCGTAATCCTGCGCGGTATCCATCACCTGACGGCCCACCATGGACATCGCAGCCTTGAGCCCGCGTTCATCCAGGATCGAACCGCCCCGCTCGTAGGCAAAGCCCAGCGTGCCGACGAGACCCATGGCAAAGACGATGGGCAGGCGCAGCAGCACCAGCACCAGGACAAGTGCAAAACCGATCAGTGCGGCAGTCATTTCAGGGCCTCCGAAAGCAGGCGGGGAGCAAAGAGATGCAAGAGGCCGGTGATGACCAGCGCCACCGCGCTGATGCCCACCGAAATGGCGATGAACCAGCCCACGATATAGGTCGGGATCGCCAGATACTCGGTCACGTCGCCATAGTCGCGCGAGCGTTCGGCGAGGATCCAGACGCGGCTCATCGGCCAGTAGAGCATGATGCCGCTGACCAGATGGATCACCCCGTCACGGATACGGTCCAGCCGCAGGCGGTGAAACAGGCCATCGGTCAGGTCGACGGCGATCTGGCCGTTGGTGACCGAGATGATGGGCAGGACCGAGAACACCAGCACCGCCATCAGGATGCGGGTCAGTTCGGTCGCGGCCTCGATGGGCGCGTTCAGGACGGATCTGAGGATCACGTCGCAGAAGGTCATCACCATCAGGATAAAGAGGGCAAGGCAGGCCACCAACACAGGCGCAAAGCTGGCGTGGCGGGCAAGCCGGATCAGGGACGTCATGGGTTCCTCCGGCGGGCTGGCTGGGGCGGCGAAACACGCCGCCCCGGTGAAAAGGCTCAGTTGGCGGCCATTTCCGATTTGATCAGGTCATAGGCGGCCTGGGCGTCGACGCCGGCGGCGGCGACCTCGGCAATCACCTTCTCGCGCACATCGGCGGCGATGGCGGAGAATTTCTCAAGATCGGCGGCCGAGGCGGCGTTGATTGCGTTGCCTTCGGTGGCCTCGGTCTCGGTCCGCCCGATGGCGTCGATCTCGTCCCAGATCTTGCCGATCTCGCGGCTCAGCGGCTCGCCGAACACCTTTTCTTCCAGTGCCTGCTGGATGTCCTCTGGCAGGTCGGCAAAGGTATCCTCGTTCATGATGAAGGCGAAGGACCCACGATAGAGTCCGCCGGGCATCTCATAGACGTTCTGGGCAACCTCGGTCAGCTTGAAGCCCTTGCGCGATTCAAATGGCATCACCACGCCATCGGCGGCCTTGGAGGCGAGCGTTTCATAGACCTTGGGGGCCGGAACCTGGATGCCGGTGGCGCCCAGGGCGGTGCCCACATCGCCGCCGACACCGCCGGGGATGCGCACCTTGAGGCCCGCGATCTGCGCCATGTCGGTAACCGGAGCGGTCGAGTGCAACTGTGCGGGGCCATGGGTGTGCAGCGCGATCAGCTTGACGCCGCGATGCTCGTCGGCCTTGCTCAGATACTGGTCATAGGCACGCCAATAGGCGACCGAAGCGGCCTCGGCCGAACCTTCGTAGCCCGGCAGTTCGATCAGCTTGGTGGTGACAAAGCGGCCCGGCTGGTAGCCGTGGAAGATGATCGACAGATCGGCGGCGCCGTCCTGGATCAGGTCCATCTGCGCGGGGGGCGGGGCGATGCCCAGTTTCAGTTCGGCAGTGACCTGACCGTCGGTGGCCTCTTCGACCATTTCGACGAATTTGGGCCACATCATCGCGTTGATGCCATGGGTCGGGGGCGCCCAGCTGGAGATGGTCAGCGTGTAATCCGCCGCCATCGCGATGGTGCCGCTGACGGCCATCGCCGCCGAGGCCAAAAGGGTGCTGATTTTGGTCAGTTTCATGGGTTTTACTCCTCCCTGAAAACGTGAGTCGAGAATGCGTTAATGGTCCTTTTTGTAACCATCAACGGCGGTTAAATTTCTGCAGAGGGGTTTCCCCCTGTCGCCAGAATCCACGAGCCGGGGCTTTCGTTGGCGACCAATTCCATGATTTTCATGATTTTTTTCCAGCCCTGCCGTTGGGCCAGATGCATCGGCCCGCCCCGGTGCCGGGGAAAGCCGTATCCGTGCAGTTGCACCATATCGACATCCTCGGCGCGCTCGGCGATGCCCTCGGAAACGATTCGCGCGCCTTCGTTGGCGAGCACCGCCAGCAGGCGCTGGGCGATCTCTTCGGCGTTGAACGGGCGACGGGTGATGCCTCGTTTGGCGGAGTAGTCGACGATCAGCGCCTCGACCTCGGGGTCGCGTTCCGGAGAGCGCGATCCTTCGGCATAGCGGTACCAGCCCTTGCCGCTGCGCTGGCCCAAACGGTCCATCTCGCAGAGCGTATCGGCGATACGCTCATAGCGTTCGGCGGGGTCGCGGTTGGCCGCTTGCCGCTTGCGGTTGGCCCAGGCGATTTGCAGCCCGGTCAGATCCTGCAACTCGAACGGGCCCATCGGCAGCCCCTGCGCCCGCATCGCGGCGTCCACCTCATGCGGCAGGGCGCCATCGGCCAGCAGGTATTCCGCCTCGCGCCGATAGGCGGCCAGCATCCGGTTGCCGATGAACCCGTCGCAGATACCCGACAGGACCGAGACCTTGCGCAGCCGCTTGCCGAGCGCAAAGCCGGTGGCCAGCACCTCGGGCGCGGTATCAGGGATTCTGACGATTTCGAGCAGCTTCATCACATGCGCGGGGCTGAAGAAATGCAGGCCCAGGCAGCGCCCCGGGTTCGCGATACCGGCAAAGATCAGCTGCGGATCGAGGTAGGAGGTATTGGTGGCCAGAATGGCGTCGGGTCGCATCACGGCGGCCAGATCAGCAAAGACTGCGCGCTTGACGTCCAGATCCTCGAACACCGCTTCGATGGCCAGATCAGCATCAGATGCACCGACATAGGTGTCGGTGGTGCTGAGCCGCGTCAGCATGTCGGCCTCGGCGCTGGGGCTGATCTTGCCGCGCTTGACGCCCGCCGCAATCAGCCCGGCAACCCGTTCATGTGCCGCCTGTGCCGCCGCCGCGTCGCGTTCGATGACGGTGACCGTCAGCCCGCCGCCAAGACAGGCCATGGCGATCCCGGCACCCATCAGCCCGCCGCCGACAATGGCAATACGGGTCAACTCGCGCGGGGTGACTCCGGCGATGGCGTCGGGCCGGGCAACGAGACGCTCGGCAAAGAAGGCATAGCGCAGGGCGCGGCTTTCCTCGGACTTGCGCAGGTCCAGATGCAGGGCGCGTTCGCGCGGCTGGCCCTGGTCAAAGGGCAGGGCCGCCCATTGCAGCGCTTCCAGATTGTGCAGCGGCGCGGCACGGCCTCTGGCCGCCTTGGTCAGGGCGCGCTTGGCCTCGGCAAGCGCCTCAGAGTCCAGCGCCTCCACTTGCCGCAGCCGCGTCTTTTCCGGGCGTGGCGGCAGATCATTGGCAAAGGCCTTTGCGGCAGCCTGCAGATCGCCCTCGGCAATCTGGTCGAGCCCTCCCAGAGTCAACATCTGTTCGGCGCCCAGCATCTTGCCGGAACAGGCCATGTCGATGGCCGCCATCATCCCGATCAGGCGCGGCGCGCGTTGGGTGCCGCCTGCGCCGGGGATAAGGCCCACATTGACTTCGGGCAGGCCAAACTTGGTGCCCGGCGCGGCGATGCGCCAGGCGCAGGCCAGCACGATCTCGAAGCCGCCGCCCAGGACGGTGCCATGCATCGCTGCGACAAAGGGTGTTTCGCTATCCTCGATCATCTGCACCACGTCGGGCAGATGCGGCTCCTCGGCGGGGCGGTCGAACTCGGTCATGTCACCGCCCGCGACAAAGGTGCGGCCGGCGCAGGTCAGGATCGCGACGCGGGCGCCCTGCACCTCGGCCACCGCACGGGCCAGCCCGGCACGCACCGGCGTCGAGGTCGTGTTGACCGGCGGGCTGTCGATCTCGACCCAGGCGATATCGCCTTCGCGCCTTACCGTAACCACCTCGTTTTCGCCCATCGCTCCGCCTCCACCGGTCGAGAATCAATTGCGAAGAATTTATTGACCAACCGTTCGGTTTATGCAAGATGGTTGTTGAAACATTCGCAAAGCGGGGCGGAGATGAGCGATACGATTCTTGCGCAAGATCATGGGAACTGGGTGGAAATCACGCTGAACCGCCCGGATCGGCTGAACAGCTTCACCGACGAGATGCATCTGGCCCTGCGCGCCGCGCTTGAAGGCGCGCGTGGCAATGGCGCCCGCGCGGTGCTGCTCACCGGCGCCGGGCGCGGCTTCTGCGCGGGTCAGGATCTGGGCGATCGCGATCCGTCGAAAATGGATGGCCCGCCCGACCTGGGCTATACCGTGCGCACCTTCTATGCGCCTTTGGTGCGGTTGATCCGCTCGCTCGATTTCCCGGTGATCTGCGCCGTCAACGGGGTCGCCGCGGGGGCGGGGGCCAATATCGCGCTGGCCTGCGATATCGTGCTTGCGGGCGAAAGCGCCAAGTTCATCCAGTCGTTTGCCAAGGTGGGGCTGATCCCCGATACCGGCGGCTCTTGGCACCTGCCGCGCCTGTTGGGCGAGGCGCGCGCCAAGGGGCTGGCGCTGACCGCGCAACCCCTGCCCGCGAAACAGGCCGAGGACTGGGGCCTGATCTGGCAGGCGCTGCCCGACGACCAGTTGATGACCGAGGCCCGCGCCATGGCCGAGCATTTCGCCAATGGTCCGACGCTGGGCTTTGGTCTGACCAAACGCTGCATTCAGGCGGCCTGTGTCGACACGCTCGAAGATCATCTTGAACTCGAGGCCGATGCCATGAAAACCTGTGGCGAAAGCGCCGATTATGCCGAGGGCGTCAGTGCCTTTCTGGAAAAGCGCGCACCAAGGTTTCAGGGTAAGTGAGCATGACACCAAAAGAACGGGCGGAACGGTCGGCTGCGGCCATGTGGTCGGACGATAACGCCTCGAAATGGGCGGGGATGGAGATTGCCCGCGTCGACGAGGGGCTGGCGGTGCTGGAACTGACCGTCGCCGCGCATCACTGCAACGGGCATGGCATCTGCCATGGCGGCGTGACCTTCATGCTGGCCGACAGCGCCTTTGCCTTTGCCTGCAACAGCCGCAACCAGTCGACCGTCGCCCAGCATAACGTAATCAGCTATATCGCGCCGGGCCATTTGGGCGACCGGCTGACCGCCATCGCGACCGAGGTCAGCTTGACCGGGCGCAGCGGGATTTACGACGTGAAAGTGACCAACCAGGACGGCCGCACCATCGCCGAGTTTCGGGGCATGTCCCGGGCGATCAAGGGCCACCTGTTCGACGAGGACTAAGGCGAGGAGGACGTCATGAAGGACCTGAGCCCCAAGAAAGAAGACCTGGATCCGATCGAGATCGCCTCGATCGACGAGATCCGCGCGTTGCAGCTGGACCGCCTGAAATGGTCGCTGCGCCATGCCTATGACAACGTGCCGATGTACAAGAAGCGGTTCGACGAGGCGGGTGTGCACCCCGACGACCTGCAAACGCTTGCGGATCTGGCCAAGTTCCCGTTCACCTACAAGAACGACCTGCGCGACAATTATCCGTTTGGCCTGTTTGCCGTGCCGCGCGAACAGATCATCCGCCTGCATGCCTCGTCGGGCACCACTGGCAAGCCGACGGTGGTTGGGTACACCAAGGGCGACATCGACAATTGGGCCGATCTGGTGGCGCGCTCGCTGCGTGCGGCAGGTCTGCGCAAAGGCGACATGGTTCACAACGCTTATGGCTATGGCCTGTTCACCGGGGGCCTGGGCGCCCATTACGGGATCGAGCGGCTGGGCGCCACCGTGGTACCGATGTCGGGCGGCCAGACCGAGAAACAGGTTGGCCTGATCACCGATTTCAAACCCACCGGCATCATGGTGACCCCGTCCTATATGCTCAACATCCTTGAGCAGTATCACAAGGTCGGCATGGACCCGCGCGAAAGCTCGCTTCAGGTGGGTGTGTTCGGCGCCGAACCCTGGACCGACGCCATGCGGCGCGAGGTCGAGGAGGCGTTCGACATGCACGCCGTCGATATCTACGGCCTTTCCGAGATCATGGGCCCGGGTGTCGCCAACGAATGCGTCGAGACCAAGGATGGCCCGGTCATCTGGGAGGATCACTTCCTGCCCGAGATCATCGACCCGGTCACCGGCGAGGTGCTGCCCGATGGCGAGATGGGAGAGCTGGTCTTTACCACGCTGACCAAAGAGGGCCTGCCGATGATCCGCTATCGCACCCGCGACCTGACCCGGCTGTTGCCGGGTACCGCGCGCAGCATGCGGCGGATGGAAAAGATCACCGGGCGCAGCGACGACATGATCATCCTTCGCGGCGTCAATGTCTTCCCCAGCCAGGTCGAGGAACAGGTGATGGCCACGGGCGGTATTGCCCCGCATTACCAGATCGAACTCTACAAGGCCGGTCGGATGGACGCGATGCGCGTCTTTGTCGAGGCGCTGCCGACCATGACCGACGAGCTGAGCAAGACCGCCGCGGCGCGGATGCTGACCAAGCGGATCAAGGACATCGTTGGCGTTTCGACCGAGGTTGTTGTAGGCAACCCCGGAGATGTCGAACGCAGCCAGGGCAAGGCCAAGCGCGTCGTCGACAACCGCGACGAGGAGTAGGGTTTGGCCAGAACGATTGCCAAGGACCACGATCAGAAGCGCGCCCAGATTTTGAAGTCTGCGGCGCGCGTCTTCGCGCGCGAGGGGTTCGACCGCGCCTCGATGACCCAGCTTGCGCGCGAATGCGGGATATCAAAGGCCAATATCTATCATTATTACGACAGCAAGGATGCGATCCTGTTCGACATCCTCGAAACCTATCTGCACGAGTTGCGCGACCGGATCTGCGGCATCGAGATCGACGGGCTGAGCGGGCCCGAGCGGTTGCATACGGTGGTGCGGGAGATTTTACTCGCCTATCAGGGTGTGGATGACGAACACCGGGTGCAGACCAGCGGCATGTCGGCCCTGCCGGTCGAGCAGCAGAAACAGCTGCGCGGTTATCAGCGCGACATGATCGGGTTTCTCAGCGATATCCTGAACGGCATCGCGCCCGAGACCTTTGCCGGCAACCCCGGCAAACTGCGCGGCGCCACCATGTCGGTCTTTGGCATGTTGAACTGGTATTACATGTGGAATTCCGGCGCCGACACCGCCGCGCGCGAGGAGTATGCCCGCATGGTCAGCGACCTCACGCTGCACGGGCTTAAGGGTCTCTGATCACGGGAAAGAGACGCCCGGTACCGCTCTCCACAGGCGGGCTTGCGCGTCCCCGGGCGTGCTGCGCAAGAGTTGCCGCGTTGGTTTGATGCGCTACAGGGTGCTTCTCGTTTTGACAGTCCGCAACGTGGACGGAGCGGACTGTCAGGACGCTAACCTAACGGTCCTCTTGCTTGGTTTGCAAAAATGCGGAGACGCTTGCCTGCTTCGTTACGCGCCGCTGAAATTCCGGGCCAGGAAATCCAGAAGCCGCTCGGGGTGATGGTTGAAATAGGTGTAGGCCTCGAACCGCATGCCCGTGCCATAGGCAGGCTCATGATCGGGCCCGATCCAGATAACCTCGGTCTCGGCGGTCGCGGCATCGATGATCTGTTGGACGTCGTTCTGACCTGTTTCTGTGTCAAACGTGTAGCGGTCTGCTTCGACCTGCGCAAAGAGGATGGGCGCCGTCACGCTCGGGACCGTTTCCAATGCGTTTGCGTAGCCAAAGCCATATTTGTCCTGCTGGATCTGCTGGACAC
Source organism: Ruegeria sp. YKSD163 (assembly GCF_059612905.1). Taxonomy (NCBI): domain Bacteria; kingdom Pseudomonadati; phylum Pseudomonadota; class Alphaproteobacteria; order Rhodobacterales; family Roseobacteraceae; genus Ruegeria; species Ruegeria sp. YKSD163. The sequence goes on along the minus strand of NZ_JBXWRM010000016.1, from coordinate 86,657 downwards.
GTTCAACGATATCGAGCCCAAGGGTCGCTCGGATGATGCGATCCGTGAAACTGTAGGAAATTGTCGGCTGGTTGGCGACCACAGCTCGGATCTGCGGGTTGGCGAACAATTCCGGCGCGTTCTGCCATGCAAGGAAGGTTGCGTTCGCCCCCATGCATTGCGACAGGAAGATGATCTCGTCATCGCCGAAATCAGGGTGGCTGGTGACGTAATTCAGCGAGGCGACAACGTCCTGCCATTCCGTCACGCCCGCGCCCACGGGGGCCTCGACACCGCGCGATTTGCGGCCCAGCCCCCCGTCGCTTTCGCCCTGCCCCCGGTGATCATACATGACCACGTTATAGCCAGCGTTATGTATGTGCCGAACCATCGGCAAGAACTCAGCCTCGACACCATCCAGACCCTTAACCGACCCGTAGCGCGTGGTCGTCAGCGGATGATTGAGAATGACTGTCCGATCCGAAGGTGTCGCTGCGCGGATTTCCCAGGCGCTGAGGCGGATGCCATCTGCGGTCACAAACTCCACGTCCTGATAGTCCATGCCATAGTCAGCGGGTGTCTTGGGATTATCCAGTCGCGCAGGGGCCACCCGCATGTTGACGATCATCCGTGCCACCAACGTGTCTCGCATGCCAAAGGGGTTCGTGAACCAGAACGCTGCGGCCAGCACCACAAGCCCGGCAACCGCCCCCAGTCCGTATACCATGATCTTGATCATCTTCTTCCTCATATGTGCAGTGCATATTTACACTGCACATGTGCTTGTTGACTGCCTTGCGCAAGGGGCGGGGGAAAGTTTACGTTGCACATATGAGGACAGAGCAGAAAGAACCGACGCGTTATCACCACGGGAACCTGCGGCAAGCCCTGCTGGCCGCAGCAAGGCGTCTGCTAGAGGCCGAAGGCCACAGCAACCTGTCCTTGCGCAAATGTGCCGATGCAGTAGGGGTCAGCGCGACAGCCCCGCAAAACCATTTCCCGAACAAGGCGGCACTCCTCACCGCCCTGGCGGCAGAGGGTTACGCCGAACTGGAAACCTACATGCGCAATGGCATAGACGACACCGCGGACCGCCATGCCCGCCGCAACGCAGCCCTCTTGGGCTATGTCGCGTTCGCGCAGGATCATCCGGCGCTGTACGAGTTGATGTACGCGCGCGACCGGGTCTCGTCAAACGATCCGGAACTGTTGCGCCATGTAAGAGCCTGTTTTTCGATACTGGCAGAAAACTCCAAGGACTTCGGGCGTTTCGACGGTGATGACGAGAAAGTCGCGGCCCGGCAGCAGATGTTCCTCTGGAGCCTCGTTCACGGTTATTCGCAGCTTTTGACAGCCAACCGGTTCAAGAAAGAAAGCATGTTTGGAGAAAGCATCCTCGATATTCTCCCCGATCTGCGCTCCTGAAAGCGGACGCTGATATATAGCGCAGCAACAAACTTGTCGGGCTCAACCCTGCCATACACCCATCCAATCGGGTTGTATCCGTGTCCGCACCCATGGCGTTAACCTGGAAAGCCAAGGGCGGAACCATCCGGCGTGCTCTGCGGTGCCATTCTTGCAGAACTTGGGGGCAGCAAACCGGGTGATTTGAGGCCGGCAGATCGGGCCGGTCTCCGATGCGATACCGGGGCGCCCCGGGCGCCCCGGCGGCAATTCACGGGCGTTTCAGGCCCAGGCTGTCCAGCAGGTTGGCGGCTTCGGCCTCCCAGCGGGTGCGCATCTCGGCATTGCCGGTGCGGCGCAGGCCCATGGCGCGCAGCGCCTCGGTCCGCCCGGCGCTGCCGGTGCCAAAGCTGGCGGCGACACGTGGCCACCAGTAATCGGCCGAGGCTTGCAGCGCCTCGGCACCGCCGTCTTCGACCAGCTTTGCCGCGCCTTCCAGCGCCAGTTCACCGTGGCGGGTCTCGATCGGGGCGATGGTGCGGAATGCCTCGGCCAGCGGCTGGTACGAGATCATGGTGAAATCGGCCAGCTGCACCACCACGGCACGTGCCATCAAAAGGTTCATCATCACCGCGTCGGCCCAGCCCTGGATCGGGTAGTTGAATACCGCCAGGCGCATGTCCTGCTCGGTCCGGGCGGCGCCGATATCGGCATCCCGCTCCAGCCGCGCGGTCCAGGGGTGATGCGTGGCATAGCGCTGGGTGTCGGCCCCGAACTCACCCATGATCCGCAGCACGCGGTCGGCATTGTCGGTCTTTTCCAGCACGATCTTGGCGGCGGCGATGCGCTCCTTGATGCCCGGCCCCTGGTTGATGATGTCGGCGAACCCTGCCGCACCGGCCAGTTCGCTGTCCACGAAGGTGGCCATCAGCTTCATCAACTCGGCGCGATAGCGTGCGGGCACGTTGGTTGGATTGGTCAGCATCCCGCCAGCGGCGAGATAGCTGTCGATCGTCATATCTTCGGCCATGTCTCTCTCCTCACTGGTCGTAGTCGACAACAACATTGTCGGTCAGCGGATAGGCCTGACAGCTGAGCACATAGCCCTTCTCGACCTCGTAATCCTCAAGCGCGTGGTTGGCGACCATCTCGACCTCGCCTTCCAGCACCCTACAGCGACATGTTGAACAAACTCCTGCCTTGCAGGCATAGGGCGCGTCCATGCTGTTTTGCAGGGCCGCATCCAGGATCGACAGGTCCTTGGGCATGTCAAAGCTCTGGGTGGCACCGTCCAGCGTGACGGCGGCGCGAGTCTGGTTCGCCCCTTTGGCCGCCTCAGCCGAGACCGCCTTGCGCTTGGCCCGGCCGGGCTGGGCGCTGGCGAACAGTTCGAACTTGATCTGCGCGTCGCTCAGCCCGTGCGAGCGCAGGGCGGCGGCAATGCCCAGCATCATCGGTTCAGGCCCGCAGATAAAGGCGGTGTCGACATGCTGGATGTCGATCCAATGCTCGAACAGCTGGCCGCATTTCTCTTCGGTGACCAGGCCGGTGAACAACTCGATCTCCTGCGCATCCGTCTCCAGGATATGAAGCACATTGAACCGGCCCATGTAGAGGTTCTTGAGATCCTCCAGCTCCTCGCGGAACATGATCGTGTTCACGCCCTTGTTGGCATAGACCAAGGTGAACTCGGACCGGGGCTCGCGCGCCAGCGTGGTCTTGATGATCGACAGCACCGGGGTGATGCCCGAGCCACCGGCAAAGCCCAGATACTGTTTCTCGGCGCCGGGATCGAGCGGGGTGTGAAAGCCCCCCATCGGCGGCATCGCCTGAACCGTATCGCCTACTTTCAGCTCTTCGTTGGCCCAGGTCGAGAAGGCGCCGCCATCGACGCGCTTGATCCCGATCTGGAGCACACCGTCATCCTTGCCCGAACAGATCGAGTAGGAGCGGCGCAGCTCTTCGCCATCGAAGGCGCGGCGGAATGTCAGGTATTGGCCTTGGGTGAAATCAAACTCGCTTGCCGCTCCATTGGCGGGTTTCAGCGTGACCACGACAGCGTCGCGGATCGTCTTGTGGATGTCGGTGACTTCCAGATCGTGAAAGCGTGCCATCCGGTCCTCCTCAGATACATTTGAAATAGTCGAAGGGTTCCAGGCAGTCGGTACAGCGCCAATGGGCCTTGCAGGGGGTCGAGCCGAACTGGCTCACCTTTTCGACCGCCTTGCTGCCGCAGCGCGGACAGCGTTCCGGGCCACCGGCGGGGCGGGGCGGGGCGATGCCGTATTCCTCCAGCTTCACCTTGCCCTTCTCACTCAGCCAGTCGGTGGTCCAGGCGGGCGATATCCGGGTCTTGATCCGGATATCCTTGACCCCTCTGTTGCGCAGCGCGGTCTCGATATCCATCGAGATGATCGCGGTCGCGGGGCAGCCCGAATAGGTGGGGGTGACGGTCACGGTCAATGTCTCCCCCTCCCAGGCGACGTCGCGCACGATGCCCAGATCGACGACCGAGATCACGGGGATCTCGGGGTCTGGAACGGTGTCGAGCCAATCCCAGACCTGCTGTTCCGACGGTTGTGCCATGGTCTTACCAGCGCGCGCCGGGATAGGCGCGTTGCAGCCATTGCATGCTGGTCAAGAGATGGCCCAGATGCTCTGTATGCATGCGCCCGTCGCGACCGCCCTTGTGGGCGAAACCCGATTTCGGGATGTTCAGCGTCGCCTCGACCATTACCTCGGTCAGGATTGCGTCGTAATCGGCGCGCAGGCTGGCCGGATCGGGGGCAATGCCCGCTTCGACCATCTCGGCATCCACCGCGTCGCCGGTGAACAGCTCACCCACGTAAGGCCACAGGTAATCCAGCGCCTCTTGCATGCGCGCATGGCTTTCCTCGGTGCCGTCGCCCAGGCCGATCACCGTGTCGCGCGAGCGTTCCACGTGATAGGTGACCTCTTTCACCGCTTTTTCGGCGATGGCGGCGACACGCTCGTCCGAGGACCCCTTGAGCCGCTCAAGCATCAGCTTGTGCCAGCTGTCGAACAGGAACTGGCGCATCAGGGTGCGGCCGAAATCGCCGTTGGGCACCTCGACCAGAAGCGCGTTGCGGAAATCCCAGGCGTCGCGCAGAAAGGCCAGATCGTCGGCGCTCTTGCCGTCGCCCTGTACCTCGCCGGCGAGGGCCAGCCACATCTGGGTCTGGCCGATCAGGTCCAGCGCGGTGTTGGCCAGCGCGATATCCTCCTCCAGCACCGGTGCGTGACCGCACCATTCGCTGACCCGGTGGCCGAGGACCAGGGTATTGTCTCCCATCCTGAGCAGGAATTGCAGGAATGCTTCGTCGCGGGTCATTACATGGCCCCCACTTCTTCGGGAATGTCGAAGAAGGTCGGGTGACGATAGACCTTGCTTTCGCTGGGCTCGTAGAGCGGGCCCTTGTCGCTGGGCGAGCTGGCGGCGACATGCTGCGCCTCGACCACCCAGATGCTGACGCCTTCGTTGCGGCGGGTATAGACGTCGCGGGCGTTCTTGATCGCCATTGCCGCGTCGGGGGCGTGCAGGCTGCCCACATGGCGGTGGCTCATGCCGTGCTGACCGCGGATAAAGATTTCCCACAGGGGCCATTCGTTTTTCATCAGTCGATCTCCTCCTGACTGGGCGCGGGACAAGAACCCGGTGGCAATACCCCGGAGCCGCGCGCTGCGATGCTTTGCGTTTTGTCTTCGGTCTTACTCGGCCGCCATCCGGGCGGCCGCTTTCTTGCGGGAATGGGCCAGCAGGCCGTCGCGCACCCATTGGCCATCGTCCCAGGCCTTGCGGCGGGCCGCCAGGCGGTCGGTATTGCAGGGTCCGTTGCCTTTGATCACGTTGAAGAATTCCGACCAGTCCGGGTCCGAGAAATCGTAATGGCCGCGCTCTTCGTTCCACTTGATATTCGGGTCAGGCAGATCGAGGCCCAAGTACAGGATCTGCGGCACCGTCTGGTCCACGAATTGCTGGCGAAGCTCGTCGTTGGTCTTGATCTTGATCTTCCAGGCCATCGACTGTTCCGAATGGACCGAGTCCTTGTCCGAGGGGCCGAACATCATCAGTGCCGGAAACCACAGCCGGTTGACCGCGTCCTGTGCCATCTTCTTCTGCTCCGGCGTACCAAACGCCATCGCCATGATCGCGTGATACCCTTGGCGGGCATGAAAGCTCTCTTCCTTGCAGATGCGGATCATCGCGCGGCTATAGGGGCCGTAAGAGGTGCGCTGCAACGCCACCTGGTTGATGATTGCCGCCCCATCGACCAGCCAGCCCACCGCGCCGATATCGGCCCAGTTGAGTGTCGGGTAGTTGAAGATCGAAGAGTATTTCATCTTGCCCGACAGCAGCATCTCGACCAGTTCATCGCGGCTGACACCCAGGGTCTCGGCAGCAGAGTAGAGGTAGAGTCCGTGGCCTGCCTCGTCCTGCACCTTGGCCAACAGGATCGCCTTGCGCTCCAGCGTCGGCGCACGCGTGATCCAGTTGCCTTCGGGCAGCTGGCCCACGACCTCGGAATGGGCGTGCTGGCCGATCTGGCGGATCAACGTGCGGCGATAATCCTCTGGCATCCAGTCCTTGGGCTCGATCTTTATATCCGCGTCGATCTTGTCCTGGAACGCGCGTTCCTCGTCGGACATGTCCTCGCGGGATTTAATACCATCGCTGGCGGTCTTGATCATCTGCGCATACATTCGGGCTCTCCTCCCTTACACACGTTCCAGGATCAGGGCTGCGCCCTGACCAACTCCGACGCACATGGTGCAGAGCGCATAGCGCCCACCGGTGCGTTTCAACTGATAGGCCGCGGTCATCACCAGACGCGCGCCCGACATGCCAAGCGGGTGGCCGATCGCGATGGCACCGCCATTGGGGTTCACATGCGGCGCATCATCGGCAACCCCCAGTGCCCGAAGGGTGGCGAGTCCCTGCGAGGCGAAGGCTTCGTTCAACTCTATCACATCCATCTGCTCAATGGTGAGCCCCGCGCGCGCCAGAACCTTGCGGCTGGCGGGAACCGGCCCGATGCCCATCACGCGTGGCTCGACGCCTGCGACCGACATACCCACCACGCGGGCGATCGGGGTCAGGCCGTTCCTGGCGGCAGCAGCTTCGTTGGCCATCAGGATCGCGGCGGCACCGTCATTGACGCCCGAGGCATTGCCTGCGGTCACGCTCTTGTCGGGCCCGTTCACGCCCTTCAGCTTGCCCAGCTGCTCGGCGCCGGTGCCGGGGCGGGGATGTTCGTCGGTATCGACCACGATGGCATCGCCCTTGCGCTGCGGGATGGTCACCGGGGTTATCTCATCGCCAAAGACGCCAGCCGCATGGGCAGCCGCCCAGCGGGCCTGGCTGCGGGCGGCGAAGGCGTCCTGATCGGCGCGCGAGATATCGTAGTCCTCGGCCACGTTATCGGCGGTCTGCGGCATCGAGTCGGTGCCGTACATCTCGTGCATCTTCTTGTTGATGAAGCGCCAGCCGATGGTGGTGTCATAGACCGCGTTGGCGCGGGTAAAGGCGCTGGTGGCCTTGGGCATCACGAAAGGCGCCCGGCTCATGCTCTCGACACCGCCGGCAACGACCATGTCGTAATCGCCGGCCTTGATAGCGCGGGCGGCCATGCCGACCGCATCCATGCCGCTGGCACAAAGGCGGTTTACCGTGGTGCCGGGCACATCGACCGGCAGTCCGGCCAGCAGAGCGGCCATACGGGCGACGTTGCGGTTGCTTTCACCAGCCTGATTGGCGTCGCCATAGATCACATCGTCGAGGCTGGCCCAATCCACCTGCGGGTTGCGCGCGACCAGGGCGGCCAGCGGCACGGCGGCCAGATCGTCGGTGCGTACCTGGCTCAGGGCGCCACCATAACGTCCGATCGGGGTGCGCTGCGCGTCGCAGATGAATGCGTCCATGGTCATGTTCTCTCCGTCTCCTCCGCCACCATTAGGTGACCGCTTGGTCGGGTAATACGATGGAAAACGATTCGCGGCAAGTTAAATGTAACAGAGACAAGTCATGAATTGAAATTCGGTAACATGTTGGCTGACGCGACCCGCTAAACGGGTCGGACCAGAAAATTCGTCGAATTTTCTGGTCAAATTTTCTTTGAAAATTTGGTGCGGTCCTGCCGGGTCACACGCGGTCGCTCAGCACCCATCGGATGATGTCCGCACGCCGCAAGCCGCGTGCGGCCAACTCCGCATCGGTCAGGGCGGACAGGGCATGGATACGGCGGAGCCGCGCGTTTGCCTCGCCGATGCGGACCAGAGCGTCGAAGATGCCTGCCAAGATATCGCCCAGCACGTGGTGCAGGGTCGCTAGCGAGCGGAGGTGGAGGGTCGACTGGGCCATGGCTCAATCCTGATCTTTGGCTAATCCGAATTGGCCGACTGTATAAACTGCTCGGTCCGGATGTGCCATGTCGCGGGAGGCATAGCTGCCGTGCATCGCACGCAAATCTGCGGCGAAAACCCTTCTTTTCGATGCTGCGCTCAGGCCTTGAAGAGGTCGTCCACAGGCACCTGCAATCCCGTTACGATACCATTGGTCTGCATTGCCATGCCGATCACTGCCAACATCTCGCTATGTTGCACAGGCGTCATGCCCTTGGCCCGCGCCGCAGCGGTATGGGAATGCACGCAATATTCACAGCCATTGGCGGTCGAGACGGCGACATAGATCATTTCCTTGACAAGCGGGTCGAGCGTGCCGGGGCCCATAACCACCTTCAGACGATCCCAGGTGGCGCGTAACAGCGCTGGGTCATGCGCCAGGGCCCGCCAGAAATTGTTGACGTAATCGGTGCCTCGGGTGGCGCGGATGTCGTCGAAGACGGCCAGCGCCTCGGCGCTGGCCTCTTCATCACTCAGCAGAGGGACAGTCGCCATGGATCAGACCATGGCGAAGATGCGGGCAGGGCCACCCGAGCCGCCGCGATGATTGGGGGCGCCGACGATCAGGGTGGCGCCGCTGGCGGGTACCTTGTCCAGGTTGGCCAGGTTCTCGATGCCATAGCGGTTGGTGGGCAGCCAGGCGTAGTGGGTGGCGAAATCGGCCGAGGGGCCGTGATCGAGCGACAGCGTATCCACCGCCATTGCAACGGCACCGGTTTCTTCGATCAGCATCTGCGCCGCCTCGACATGGAAGCCGGGGAAATGCATCTTGCCTTCGCTGTCGGCGTTGCGGAAGCCGGGCCCGCCTGTCCTGCCGCCCCAGCCCGAGTGCATCGCCACACAGGCGCCGTCGGGGATCGGGCCGTTGGCGCTGATCCAGGCCTTGAGGTCATCCGGCGTCACCTGGGCATCGGCATCCGCCGCGGCCTTTTCGTGGATATGCACCACGCAGAGCGGGCACACGAGATTGGCAAGTGGGATCTCGTCCACCGACTGACCATCGGCCGAGAAATGCAGCGGCGCGTCGACATGGGTACCGGTGTGTTCGTTCACACTGAGCGTGAACAGGTTGAACCCGTGTTCCTTGAAATTGAAATTCTGGGTGGCCTCGATCCCGGGCGCCCCGAAGTAGGTCGGAAATTCGGCGTCGTAAATATGGGTCATGTCGACCACGCCGCCATGCCCGGCCGCCATCGCCGCAGGCGCCGTGGCGGTTCCCAGCGCCGCGCCGGCCGCCACGGCGGCGCTGGCCTTGAACAGGTCCCGGCGGGACAGCATCCGTTCCTTGACCGCGTTCATCACGCAAATGTCACACATTGTCGTCTCCCTGGTTTGATGTTTCTGCTGCAATAGGTCCTTCCTGCCTGCGGGCAGCGTAGCACAGTTGCGTGAAATTCCAGCCATGTCTTTGGTGTGTATTGCAAAACCGGGTCACATCTGCGCGCGCCGCGGCGTTGCGCGGCCCGCGGGCAGCGCGTAACCTTCAGGCTGAAGCGGGAGGCATGAGCGATGGCGGGACAGACGGAGCAGGTGATCAACGGGGTGCTCGAGGATATCGAGCACGGACGGCTGGGTCCCGGCGACGTGCTGGAGGAAGCCGCGCTGATCGAGCGGCACGGCGTGTCGCGCACCCCGGTGCGCGAGGCTTTCATCCAGCTCGAAACCCTGGGCCTCATTCGGCGGTTGCCGCGCAAGGGTGCTGTGGTGTTCAAACCGACGCTGGAAGAATTTCTTGCCATTCTCGAAGTGCATGCCCGGCTGGAGGGACAGGCGGCGGGGCTTGCGGCGCGGCGGATGAACGCCGCGCAGGCGGCCGAGCTGGAGGCGGTGGTCGCCGCATGCGAGGCGCATGCCCGCGACAAGGGTGACGGTGACCCGTTCGGCTATTACCGGCTGAACCTGAAGTTCCACGAAACCGTCGCGCTAGGCTCGGGTAACCCCTATCTGGTCGAGATGATCAAGACCCATGCGCGCAAGCTCTTGGCCTATTACCGGGCGCGCTACAGCTATCCCGGGTCGATCCCTACCTCGGCGCGCGAACACCGCCAGATCGCCACGCTGATCTTCGAGCGGCGGCGGGAGGAGGCGGAAACAGCGATGGCCCGGCATGTGCAGTTCGACCAGGTCACGGTAATGGATCTGCTGGCGGCACTGGGGTGACCCCGCCCCGGCCGTCGCGGCGGCCGCGAGGGCGGGATTTGAGTATTTTTGACCAGAAAGAAGCAGCAGGGGGGGCGTGCCTCAGGCCGGGCGTGCCTGCTCGAAAAAGCGCGCGATGCTTTCGGCAAAGGCGTCCATGTCCGAGCGTTGGGCGAGCGAGGCGACGGCCCGCGCATGCACCGTGGCACCCATGTCGCCTGCCAGTTCCTCGGTTAGGGCGGTGATGAAGCCGTGCGTCATCTCGGGGTGGTGCTGGGTGGTGTAGATACGGTTGCCGAGCGCGAAGCCCGAGACCGGGCAATCAGGGCCCTGCATGATCGCGCGCGCGCCCGGGGGCAGGGCGGTTACCTGTTCCACATGACTGCCGTAAAGCCTGACCTCATCGGGCAGGTCGCGCGCCCAGTCGGGCCGTTCAAGCATGCGGTTCCGGGTCAGCCCGTGCACCCAGCCGCCCGGGTTGCGCCCGATCCGCCCCCCCAGCGCCAGCGCAATGGCCTGATGCCCGAAACAGGCGCCGAACATCGGGATTTCGCGGCCATGCAGGTCGCGAATCAGGGTTAGCAGGCGCCCGATCCAGGGCGCCCCGCCCAGCACCGAGGCGGGGCTGCCGGTGATCATCGCGCCGTCGATGTCCTCCAGCGTCTCTGGGAACTGCCCGTCCTTGACCGCAAAGACCGAGGTTGTCCAATCGGGCCGCGCGCGCTGGATCAGGGCGGTGAATTTCTCGCCGTCCTTTGGGTGGGCCTGGGCAAAGGCGCTTTCGTCCGTATTGGTCATCAGGATCGCCAAGTGCATGATCTTCCCCGAGAGATTTTCATTTACATATTTATGACTTCTTATAATATACACATGTTAACGGAGCGAGGAAAGGTAAAAACATGACGGTCTGGACCCCCACCGATGACGGCTATGCCGATCTGACCAGCCATGACGCCTTTGCCGGGGGCGCGCCGCACAACACCTTTGCCCGGTTGCGCCGCGAGGATCCGCTGCACTGGACCGAATATGCCGACGGGCAGGATTTCTGGTCGGTCACCCGCCATGCCGACATTGCCGAGATGAACAGGAACACGGCTGTTTTCTCCTCGGCCCGCGGCATCCGGATGGAGGATCAGAGCTATGAGGAATACCTGGCCCGCCGCACCTTTCAGGAGACCGACCCGCCCGAGCACAGCCAGACCCGGATGCTGCTGATGAAGGCCTTCTCGCGCACCACCATGGCGCAATACGAGGACGACATCCGGGCGATCTGTGTCGATATTCTGGACGAGGTGCTGGACAAGGGCACGTTCGACGCCACCAAGGAGATCGCGCGCCAGCTGCCGATGCGGATGCTGGGCCGCATCGTCGGCCTGCCCGATGCCGATCTGCCCTGGCTGGTGGAAAAGGGCGACGCGCTGATCGCCAATACCGATCCCGATTTCACCACCCATGTGCTCGACAAGCTCGACACCGACGAATACCGGATGATGCCCTTCAACTCGCCCGCCGGGGCCGAACTGTACCTCTATGCCAAGGACCTGATGGAGCAGAAGGAGAAGGCGGGCGATACCTCGGGCGTGCTGCACATGATCCTGCAACCGTCCAAGGACGGCTCGGTCATCAGCGATACCGAGTTCCGCAACTTCTTTTGCCTCGTGGTGGCGGCGGGCAACGACACCACCCGCTATTCCATCGCCGCCGGTATCCAGGCCATGTGCCACCAGCCCGAGCTGCTGGAACAGATGCGGGCGGGCGGCGACATCTGGGAGACCGCCCCGGACGAGATCATCCGCTGGGCGACGCCCGCGCTTTATTTCCGGCGCACCGCGCTTCAGGATCACGAGATGCATGGCAAGACGATCCGGGCAGGGGACAAGGTGCTGTATTGGTGGTCCTCGGCCAACCGCGACGAGACGGTGTTCGACGACCCGTTCCGGGTCGATCTCTACCGCAACCCGAACCGGCATCTGAGTTTCGGCCAGGGCGGTCCGCATGTCTGCCTGGGCATGTGGCTGGCCCGGCTCGAGGTCAAAGTGCTGTTCCAGGAGCTGTCCAAGCGGTTAAGCTCTATCGAACCGGCCGGACCGCACAAGTTCCTGCGTTCGAATTTCGTGGGCGGGATCAAGGAACTGCCGGTCACCGTCCGCCGCGCCTGACCCGACACCAGAACAGGCTCAACAGGGAGGAGCCCCGACATGAAAGACAGATTGCGCGCGATGTTCTGCGACCATCTCAGCGTGATGCGGGGCAAATACCTGCCCAATTCCAAGATCGCCGACAGTTCCACCCGGTTCTGCCGCTCGACCTTTGGCGTGCATTACGACCGTGACCTGCTGGACGCGCCCGGCGCGATGATGAAGCAGGGCCTGCCGGATATGGAGCTGAAATGGGTCCATGACGATATCCGCGACAGCTGGCATACCGGCACCAAGGTGGTGCTGGGCGATCTCTATGACGATCAGGACCAGCCGCTGCCGCTCTGCCCGCGCGGGGCGCTGAAACGGGCGGTGGCCGCCTGGCAGGCGCACGGTCTCAGCCCCAAGGTTGGGATCGAGCTGGAATGTTTCGCGCTTCAGGCCGACGACAATGGGCGGCTGGTGCCCTATGACGCGCCGGGCGGCGTGGTCTATGGCACCGGTCCCTTTGCCGATCCGCTGCGGTTCAACGACCGGATCTGGGCGATGGCCGAGGAGATGGGATTCTCCCTCGACATGATCACTGCCGAGTTTGACAGCCCGCAGTTCGAATATACGCTGACCTTCGACGATGCGCTCAAGGCGGTGGACGATATCGTGCTGTTCCGCCTGATGGCGCGCGAGATCGCGCTGGAATACGGGATCGTGCTGACCTTCATGCCGAAACCGATTGCCGAGGCGGGCGGCTCGGGCATGCATATCAACTTCTCCTTCCAGGATGCGACCGGCGCCAATGCGCTGTCCTCCGGCCCGCGCGGCGGGCCCGAGCATATGAACGATCTGGCGCGCGGCTGTCTGGCGGGGCTCTTGCACCATCACAAGGGGCTGGCGGGGCTGATCGCGCCGACGGCCAATTCATACATGCGGCTGCAACCCGGCTCGCTGTCGGGCTACTGGCAGAACTGGGGCGGCGATCATCGCAACGTCACCACACGCATCAGCTCCGAGGGTGGCGCCAAGGCGCGGCTGGAACACCGGATGGCCGATGCCTCCGCGAACCCCTATACCGCCGTGGCCGCCGTGTTGCAGGCGGCAAGGCTGGGGGTCGAGAACGGCCACACCCTGCCGCCGATGGAGACCGGAGACGGGTTTGACAGCACCGACGCCAAGGAAGGCACCGCCATCGACCTGGCCGGAGCGGTCCGCGATCTGGAACGCGACACCGTACTGGCCCAGGCGGTGGGCGCCGAGTTGGTCGCCAACCATGTGTTCATGAAACAGAAGGAAGTGCGCAAGACCCGCGATCTCGAAGGTGACGCGCTGCGCGATTTCTATGTCTACTTCATCTGAGGAGCCTGCCATGCGCGTGACCTGGAAACTGGCCGACGGCCGCGAGATTGCGGCCGAGGTCTCCCCCGGCCTGTCGCTGATGGAGGCGGCGCAGGCCAATAACGTGCCTGGCGTGATCGGCGAATGCGGCGGCTGCCTGAGCTGCGCCACCTGCCACGTGGTGGTCGATCCGGCCTGGTCCGACCGGACCGGCGCGCCGGGCGAGTTCGAGGATGCCATGCTGGACATCACCGCCGCCGAGCGTCAGCCGAGAAGCCGCCTCAGTTGCCAGATCGAGGCGCATCCAGATCTCGACGGGCTGGTTTTGCACGTGCCCGAGGCCTGACAACCGCCGACACTTGTTCAGCGCATGGCTCTGCCCCTTTCACTTTGCCGAAAATACTCCCGCCGGAGGCATCCCAAACCAGCGACAGACGCCTCATTTTCCAAGGCGAACACCGCATAAGGCTTGCCTTTTCGCCCCTTGAAACACAGGATGCGCGCAAGACAAGCATAAGGTGAGGCAAGGCAGTGCCCGAAACGAATTCCGTCGCCGCCGAGTGTCTGGGCGTCAAGGTCCCGGCCTCGCGGTTTCTCAACGAGACCCGGATCGAACGCATCAACTCCGCCCGCTATGAGGGGCAGGAAATCGTGGGCGCGCTGCATGTCACCGGCCCCAAGGACGTGGTGCTGGAAATCGGCGCCGGGCTTGGCATTGTCGGCGCGGTGGTGGCCAAGAACGCCAAGCCGAAATCGGTGACCTCGTTCGAGGCCAACCCCGAACTGGTGCCAGAGATCGAGGCGCTTTATGCGCTCAACCGGCTGGGCAAGAAGATCAGTCTGCGCAACCAGATCCTGATCAGCGCGCCGGACCGGCCCGAGAGCATGCAGTTTCACATCCGCAGCAGCTATCTCGGGTCATCGCTCCTCAACCCGACCGAGCGGCCCTCGACCGTGGTCGACGTGCCCACTGCCGATTTCGCGGAGGTTTGCGCCGAAACCGGCGCCACCGTTCTGATCATGGATATCGAGGGGGGCGAGCTGGAGCTACTGCGTCATGCGGATCTGAGCCAGTTTCGCGCCGTCGTGCTGGAGTTTCACCCCGAGGTCTATGACATCGCCGGCATGCGCGAATGCAAGGGTATCCTGAACGCGGCCGGGTTCGAGAAGGTGAGCGAGAAGTCCACCCGCACGGTTTGGACCTGCCTGCGTCCTGACGCCTGACCCTAGGCCGCGCCGGGATAGTCCGGTGGACAGAACCCGCCGGTGCGCTGGGTCAGGTCAAGTGCCGCCGCCTTGAGGGCGGCGCGCACGCGGCTCTTGAGTTCGGCGGTCATCCGCGACACAGGCGCCGCCACCGCCAGTGCCCCGATCGGGCGCTGGTCGGCGCCAAAGATCGGCGCCGCGTGGGAATGCACATCCGCTTCGAACCCGCCCACTGATTCCGCGATACCGCTCTCATGTGCCTCGGCCAGCGCTTGGCGCAGGCGCTCGGGGTCGGTTTCGGTCTGGGGCGTGTGTTTGACCAGCGGTGCCGAGAGCGCGCGCCTCACCACCTCTTCGGGCGAGAAGGCGAGAAAGGCCAGGCCCGACCCGGTGGCATGCAGCGACAGGATCTCGGCATCCTCCATCGCCACGCGGGTGCCGTGGTGGCTGCTATAGGCATGGGTCAGCGTGGTCAGCTGCCCATTGCGCTGGATCGACATATGCGAGGTTTCGCCGGTCTCGTCGCACAGGCGCCGCAGCACGTCGCGCGACACCGACAGCAGCGGCACCGCCGCCTCGCGCAAAGCGGCCAACCGCAGCACTTCGGGACCCAGCCGATAGGCCCGGTCGCCGTTCATCTGTTCGACGAACCCCGCCGCCTGAAGCTCGGTCATCATGCGATAGACCGTCGCCTTGTTCATGCCCGACAGGCGCGTCAGCTCGCTCAGGCCCATCTCGAGCCGCCCGTGGTTGAACAATGCCAGCAGGGACAATGCCTTGGAAACCGTTCCCATCCTGCCTTTCCGTCACCGAACTGTGCGAAACATGGGCGTTTCGCGATTTCAGGGCGCCTTTTGGCAGAAATAGTTGACAGATGGTAGTCTCGCCTGTCAATCTGTATTTAAACCGCAGGTTCAAATAATGAACCAATCCTGCGGAAGGGAACCGAACTGGGAGGACAACATGACAATCAAAACCAAGATCGCGGGCGCCCTTGCGACCGCAGCGATTGCGCTGAGCGCCGGCATCGCCGCAGCGGAATACCCCGAGAAACCGGTGAATTTCATCGTGCCATGGCCTCCGGGTGATCTCGAGGATGTGTTGACCCGCATGATCGCCGATGATTTCCAGGAGAAATACGGTGTCGCGGCAGCCGTGGTGAACAAGCCCGGTGGTGGCGGTGGCCCCTTCCCGGGTGCCATCGAGGTCGCCAACGCACCCGCCGATGGCTATACCATCGGCTCTTTCGTGATCGGGGTGCCAGTGATGGGCCATCAGATCGACATCGCGCCGCTGACGCCCGCAAAATTCGACCCGCTGGGGATTTTCCTGACCTATCCCTTTGTCATCGCCACCTCGGGCGACGCGCCCTATAGCAGCATGGCAGAGCTGGCCGAATACGCCAAATCCAACGACGTGGCACTGGGCCATTTCGGCGATGTGCTGACGCCGACGCAGGTGACCAAGGCGTTCGCCAAGAATGCCGGTTTCGAATGGGGATCGGACGCGGCCTTTGATGCGCTCGACTGCAACACGCTGGCCTCGGGCGATGCGGATGTGATCAACACCACGCTCCAACTGATCCTGCCCTGTCTGGACAGCGTCAAGGTGCTGACCTCGATCACCGACGAGCGCATCCCGCTGGTGCCGGATGCGCCCGCCATCGGCGAACTGGATGCCGATCTGAACATTGCGCTTTGGAACGGCCTGTTCGTGACCAAGGACACGCCGCAGGATGTACGCGACAAGATCGTCGCCGTGGCCAAGGAGTCGATGATGAGCGATCGCGCCCAGGCGGTGGCCAAGGAGACCGGCGCGCTGGTCTATTGGCAGGACGCAGGCGAGAGCGCCGCGCGCATCGAAAACGACATTGCCACCATGGCCCGTATCGGCGGCCTGCTGGAATGATCCCGACCAGGCCGGGGCCATGTGCCCCGGCCTCTTTCTTTGCCGGAACCCTGCCTTATGCCCACTGAACGCGAGCGCCGCTTTGTCGGTCCCCGGCGCGCCCAGCTGATCTTTGCCCTGTTCTTTGTCGCGGTCTCGATCCTGCTGCTCAGCCAGATCGGCAGCCAGACGAAATGGGTAGAGAAATCCAAGCTCTTCGCCCAGCCTCGATTCTGGCCAGCGGTTGGTTTGGGCGGCATGGCCCTGCTGGGTGCGATGCACCTTTACCTTCTACCTTGGCGCAAGGTGACCCGCTATGACTGGTGGGAGCTGCGCAAATGGAACCAGGTTCTGGAATTCGCGTCTTGGTTCATGGCCTATGTCGTACTGGTGCCGCGGATCGGCTATCTGCCGGGAACGCTGGTGTTTGTGCCGCTCCTGACCTGGCGGATGGGTTACCGTGATCGCCGGATGCTGGGCCTGTCGGTCCTGTTCGCGGTGGCGGTGGTGGTGCTGTTCAAGGGGCTGTTGGGGGTCAAGATCCCTGGTGGTGCGATCTACGAGTACCTTCCCGGCGCATTGCGCAGCTTCTTTATCCTGTATCTCTGATGGACCTGCTTCTTTCCGCTCTCGACATCCTGACGCGCTGGGACGTGGCGCTGGCGCTTCTGACCGGCTCGGTCGGCGGGGTTCTGATCGGCGCCATTCCCGGTGTCGGCCCTGCCGTGGCCATCGCCATCCTGCTGCCGGCCACCTTTTCGATGGACCCGATCGTCGGACTGACGGTGCTGTTGGGCATCTATGGCAGCTCCATGTACGGCGGTGCCATTCCCGCCATCCTGATCAACACACCCGGCACCGCGGTGAACGCGCTGACCACCTATGACGGCTATCCGATGACCGCGAGGGGAGAGCCGCGCCGGGCGCTGAGCCTGGCCTATTCCGCCAGCTTCTTTGGCGGCATCTTCTCGGTGATCTGCCTGATACTGTTTGCGCCAGTGCTGGCACGGGTGGCGCCCTATTTCGGCAGCCGCGAGATCTTTCTTGCCGCCCTTCTGGGCATCATCCTGATGGTGGTGGCCCATCGCGGCCAGACCCTGATCGCGGGCGCGCTGGCGGCCTTTGGCGTCTTCATCCAGTCGATCGGGCTGGAGCCGGTGAAATACACCTCGCGCTATACGTTCGACCAGCCGTTCCTGTCGGGCGGCATCAACCTGATCGTGGTGGTGCTGGGCCTGTTCGCGCTTAGCCAGGCCTTTGTCCTGCTCACCTCGGAGGATGAGAAGATCCGCATGACCCGCCTGAGGGGCGGCATGTTCCAGGGCCTGCGCGAGTTGGCGCGCCACCCGCGGGTGGCGACCGTATCGGCCAGTTTCGGCGTGGTGATGGGAATGATCCCGGGCGTCGGCGAGTTCACCGCGCAATTCATGTCCTATACCTATGCGCAGCGTTCGTCCAAGCGGCCGCAGGATTTCGGCAATGGCTCTTCCGAAGGGCTGATCGCCGCCGAGACCGCCAACAACGCGGTGCCCGCCGCGGCAATGGTGCCGCTCTTGGCACTGGGCATTCCGGGCGAGGCGCTGACCGCGATGATGCTGAGCGTGTTCTACGTGCATAACGTGGTGCCCGGCCCGGGCCTGTTCCAGAACCAGATGGATTTCGTGGTGGCGCTCTACCTCGCGCTCCTCATCCTCAACGTGCTGGTTCTGGTGTTCCTGCTGTTCGCCACCCGGTCGCTGATCCAGGTGGTCCGGATCCCCAACCGCTTTCTGGGGGTCTGTATCCTGACGCTCAGCTTTGTCGGGGTCTATTCGCTGCGCAATTCGGCCATCGATTGCGTGATGGCCGCTCTGTTCGGGGTGCTGGGCTATATCCTCAAACGCCTGTCGATGCCCTCGGTGCCGATCATCCTGGGCATGGTTCTGGGCGGCATCATGGAGGTGAAGCTGCGCGCTGGCATGGCCCGGGTCAAGGAGCCGCTCGATTTCATCGACCGTCCGGTCGCATTTCTGCTGTTCCTTGCCATCGTGCTGGTGCTGATCGGCCATTTCCGCCGGGTTCTGCGCGAGCGGGCCGAGATCAAGGTCGCCGAACGGGGTGCGCTGAGATCGGGGCACCGGTTCGGCCAGATGCTGGGACGGCGGCGCGGGCGCTTCGTCAAGGACCGGTTCAAGCTGGTGCGCGCCCGCCATGCCAAGCGGCTGCGCGCGCTCAAGGACCTGTTCTAGGGCCGCATCCGCGCGGCGTCGGACTCCAACCGGACCCTACGTCGCTTTGGCCATTCCCCCTTGATCTCGGATGCGCGGCGGATCACCCTGCCAGCGCGCGGAACGCCATTTCGCAGATTGAAACAGGGAGGAGAGGCCCCATGCCCGAGGCCATCGGATACGAACGCGTTGGAGATATCGTCATTCTGGCGGCCGACAATCCGCCGGTCAATGCGCTGGGCCACGCGGTGCGTCAGGGGCTGGCCGACGGGCTTGACCGGGCCGAGGCCGAGGGTGCGCGCGGGGTACTGATCTATGGCACCGGGCGGACCTTTTTTGCCGGGGCCGATATTCGTGAATTCGGCAAGCCGCCCAAGGAACCGCACCTGCCCGAGCTGTGCAACCGGATCGAGGCCTCGCCGCTGCTTGTCGTATCGGCGCTGCACGGCACCGCGCTGGGCGGCGGGCTCGAGGTGGCGCTGTCCACCCATTACCGGATCGCGGTGCCGCAAGCCAAGGTCGGGTTGCCCGAGGTGCATCTGGGCATCCTGCCGGGCGCCGGTGGCACCCAGCGCCTGCCGCGAGTGGTGGGGGTCGAGGCGGCGCTCGACATGATCACCACGGGCCGCCATGTGCGCGCCGACGAGGCGCTGCGCCTGGGGGTGATCGACCGCGTCGCCGAGGGTGAGCCGCGCGAGATCGGCCTGAGCTACCTGCGCGAACTGCTGGACGAGGGTGCCTCGCGCCGCCCGGTCGGTGAAATGCCCGCGCCCGCGCCGGTCGATTTCGACGCGGTCTATGCCGCCGTGCTGAAAAAGGGCCGGGGCCAGCTGTCGCCCGCAACTGCCGTGCGGGCGGTGCAGGCGGCGTGCGAGGCCGAGAGCTTTGCCGCCGGGCTGAAGCGCGAGCGTGAGCTGTTCATGGAGCTCATGAACTCGGACCAGCGCGACGGGCTGATCCATGCGTTCTTCGCCGACCGCGCGGTGGGCAAGCTGCCGGAACTGGAAGGTGTGGCGCCGCGCCCGCTGGCCGCGATCGGCGTCATCGGCGGCGGCACCATGGGGGCGGGTATCGCCACCGCCGCGCTCTTGTCGGGGTTGACGGTCACCATGCTGGAGATGACGCCCGAGGCCGCCGAGGCCGCAAAGGGCCGGATCGAGGGCAATCTGTCGGGTGCGCTGAAACGCGGCAAGCTGACATCGCAGCAGTTCGACACCCTGACCACCAAGGCGCTGACGCTGGCCACCGATTACGCGGCCCTTTCCGAGGCCGATCTGGTGATCGAGGCGGTGTTCGAGGACATGGAGGTCAAGAAGCAGGTGTTCACCAAGCTTGACGCCGTGTGCAAGCCGGGTGCGGTGCTGGCCTCGAACACCTCGTATCTCGATATCAACCAGATCGCGGCGGTGACGAGCCGGCCGCAGGATGTGCTGGGGCTGCATTTCTTCTCGCCCGCGCATGTGATGAAGCTTTTGGAGGTCGTCATTGCCGACGAGACCGCGCCCGATGTGGCGGCCACCGGCTTTGCGCTTGGCAAGCGGCTGGGCAAGGTCTCGGTCCGGGCCGGGGTCTGTGACGGGTTTATCGGCAACCGCATCCTGTCGGTCTATCGCACCTGCGCCGATCACATGATCCTGGACGGGGCATCGCCCTATGAGATCGACGAAGCGCTGGAAGAGTTCGGGTTCGCCATGGGTCCGTTCGCAGTGGCCGACCTGGCCGGGCTGGATATCGGCTGGGCGGTGCGCAAGCGCAAGCGGGCCGAGGGGCTGGACTCGCGCGCCCGTGACAGCGCCTATGCCGACAAACTGTGCGAGGCGGGTCATTTTGGCCAGAAGACCGGCAAGGGCTATTACGACTATGCCGCCGGTGCCAAGGCACGCGTGCCGAACCCCGAGGTAATGCCGCTGATCGAGGGTGAACGCGCCGCGCAGGGGATTACCCCGCGCGCCTTCAGCAAAGACGAGATCGTGCGCCGCTACATGGCGGCGATGGTCAACGAGGCTGCCAAGGTGGTGGGCGAGGGCATCGCGCGCCGTCCACTCGACGTGGATGTGACCCTGCTCTACGGCTACGGCTTCCCGCGCTATCGCGGCGGGCCGCTGAAATGGGCCGATATGCAGGGGCTGCCCGCATTGTTGGCCGATATCAAACGCTGGGCGGCGGAGGATGCCTATTTCTGGCAGCCCGCGCCGCTTTTGGAACAACTGGTGGCCGAGGGCCGCTCTCTCGACGATCTGAACAAGGAAGCCGTCTAATGAAACAAGCCGTTATCGTATCCACCGCCCGGACCGGGCTGGCGAAATCGTTTCGCGGGTCGTTCAACGTGACCCACGGGGCCACCATGGGTGGCCATGCGGTTCAGGCGGCGGTGTCCCGCGCGGGGCTGGATGGCTCGGAGATCGAGGATTGCATCATCGGCTGCGGGTTCCCCGAGGGTGAGACCGGCAGCAATATCGGCCGCCAGATCGCCATTCGCGCTGGATTGCCGGTGACGGCCTCGGGCGTGACGGTGAACCGGTTCTGCTCGTCGGGCCTGCAAACCGTTGCCCTGGCGGCGCAGGCGATCACCGAGGGCGGCTCCGGCCCGATGGTGGCAGGCGGGGTCGAGAGCATCTCGATGGTGCAGCCCAAGGCGCGTTACGCCCAGGAAGCCTGGATCCAGGAACACAAGCCCGCCATCTACATGGCGATGATCGAGACGGCGGATATCGTGGCACAGCGCTACAACCTCAGCCGCGAGTATCAGGACGAGTATTCGCTGCGCAGCCAGCAGCGCATCGCGGCGGCGCAGGCCGAGGGCAAGTTCGCCGACGAGATCGTGCCGATGGTCACCAAGATGGCGGTGAAGGACAAGGAAAGCGGCGAAATCTCGATGCATGAGGTCACCGTGGACCGCGACGAATGCAACCGGCCCTCGACCACGCTGGAGGGTCTGGCGGGGCTGGAGCCGGTGCGGGGCGCGGGCAATTTCGTGACCGCGGGCAATGCCTCGCAACTGAGCGACGGTGCTGCGGCGCTGGTGCTGATGGAGGCGAAAGAGGCCGAGCGCCGGGGGCTGGAGCCGCTGGGTGCGTTCAAGGGGTTCTGTGTCGCGGGCTGTGAGCCCGACGAGATGGGCATCGGGCCCGTGTTCGCAGTGCCGCGCCTGCTGGAGCGGCACGGGCTGAAGGTGGATGACATCGACCTGTGGGAACTGAACGAGGCGTTTGCCAGCCAGTGTCTTTACAGCCGCGACAAGCTGGGCATCGACCCCGAGAAATACAACGTGAACGGCGGCTCGATCGCAATCGGTCACCCGTTCGGCATGACGGGTGCGCGGATGACCGGGCATCTGATGCTGGAAGGCAAGCGGCGCGGCGCCAAGCTGGGCGTGGTCAGCATGTGTATCGGCGGCGGCATGGGTGCCGCCGGGCTGTTCGAGATCTTCTGAGCAGTGGAATGCGTCCGCGCGGGCCATCGAGGCCCGCCCGGACGCGGCCCGGCGCGGGGCGCGCCGGGCAAAGCCGCCCGAAACGGACGGCATGGGAGGAAAGCGGATATGGACCTGAATTACAGCGACGAGGAAAAGGCGTTTCGCGCCGAGGTGTGCGCCTTTCTGGCCGAGAACCTGCCAGCAGATGTCTCCGACAAGGTGCGGCGCGGCATCAGCCTGGGCAAGGAAGGCCATGAGAAATGGCATGCCACGCTGAATGCGCGGGGATGGCTGGCCTATAACTGGCCGCGCGAGTTTGGCGGTGCCGAGTGGAACGCGGTGCAGCGGCACATCTTTGAAGAGGAATGCGCCGCCGCCTATGCCCCGCGCATCGTCCCTTTTGGCCTGTCGATGCTGGCACCGGTGTTGCAGAAATTCGGCACCAAGGAACAGCAGGACCATTACCTGCCGCGCATCCTGTCGGGCGACGACTGGTGGTGTCAGGGCTATTCCGAACCCGGTGCCGGGTCTGATCTGGCCTCGCTGAAAACCCGCGCGGTGCGGGACGGTGACCACTATGTCGTCAACGGACAGAAGACATGGACCACGCTGGGCCAATACGCGAACTGGATCTTCTGCCTTGTCCGCACCGACCCCGAGGCCAAGCAGCAGGAGGGGATCAGTTTCCTGCTGATCGACATGACCACGCCGGGCATCACCGTCCGCCCCATCGTGCTGCTGGATGGCACGCCCGAGGTGAACGAGGTGTTCTTTGACGACGTGCGGGTGCCGGTCGAAAACCTGGTGGGCGAGGAGAACAAGGGCTGGACCTATGCCAAGTACCTGCTGACCCATGAGCGCACCAATATCGCAGGCGTGGGCTTCAGCCAGGCGGGGCTGGACGCGGTCAAGCGTATCGCCCGGATCGAGACGGCCAACGGTCGTCCGCTGATCGAGAACCCGCATTTCGCCGCCCGGCTGGCCCAAATCGAGATCGACCTGATGGCCATGGCCACCACCAATATGCGCATCATCAGCCAGGCCGCCAGCGGCCAGGCGCCGGGCGTCGAAAGCTCGATGCTCAAGGTCAAGGGCACCATCATCCGGCAGGAGATCAACGATCTGACCCGCCGCGCGGTGGGGCCCTATGCGATGCCCTTCGCCTCGGAAGCGGTCGAGGGCGACAATGCGCCCATCGGGCCGGACTATGCCGGACCGGTGGCGGCGCATTATTTCAACAACCGCAAACTGTCGATCTTTGGCGGGTCGAACGAGATCCAGCGCGGGATCATCGCCAAGGTCAAGATGGGGGGCTGAGGGATATGGATTTCAACCTGACCGAAGAACGCCAGATGTTGCAGGATACCCTGCGCCGCTATCTGGCTGATCGTTACACGACATCCGTCCGCAACACGATCCTGGAGAGCGACAGCGGCATGAGCGCGGATATCTGGGCCGGGCTGGCGGAATTGGGCGTGATCGGGGCGCTGTTTGCCGAAGAAGACGGCGGGTTTGGCGGCGCAGGCTTCGACATCGCCACCGTGTTCGAGGAACTGGGCCGCGCCGGCGTGGTCGAGCCGATGCTGGACAGTGCCATTCTGGGCGGGCGGCTGATCGCGGCGCTGGGCGACGATACCCAGCGCGGGCTGCTGGAGGAGATCATCGGCGGGGCAGCGCATCTGGCGCTGGCGCATGGCGAACCGGCCAGCCGCTATGACCTGACACGGGTGGAGACCACCGCGCGCGTTGACGGTAACGAGATCGTGCTGAATGGTCGCAAGGCGGTGGTGGTGAATGCCGAAGCTGCCGGCCACCTGATCGTCTCGGCCCGTGAAAGCGGTGGCATGTTCGATCTGGACGGCATTTCGCTGTTCCTGGTGCCAGCGGGCACGCCTGGGCTGGCGCTGCATGGCTATCCGATGCTGGCCGGGGGCCGCGCCGCCGAGGTGACGCTGGACACTGTCCGCCTGCCGCAATCGGCGCGGCTGGGCGCGGCGGGGGCCGGGCTGTCGCCGCTGATGGATGCGATTGCCGCCGCCAATGTGGCGCTTTGCGCCGAATGCGTCGGCGCCATGCAAAGCGCGGTGGAGCTGACACGCGGCTATCTGATGACGCGCAAGCAGTTTGGCCGCCCCATCGGCACGTTCCAGGCGCTGCAACACCGGTTCGCTGACATGCTGATCGAGCTGGAACAGGCGCGCTCGGCCCTGATCAACGCGAGCGGCCACCTGGACAGCGCCGACCGCGACCGCCAGATCGCCGCCGCCCGCAACCTGATCGCGCGGGTGGGCCGATTGGTGGCCGAAGAGGCGATCCAGATGCATGGCGGCATCGCGATGACGCAGGAATACGAGCTGGCCCATATCGCCAAGCGCATCGTGATGGCCGATCACCGGTTCGGCGATGCCGATTACCATCTGGAGCGGTTCATTGCCCTCAGCGCCGCCTGACCTGCCCGCATCCTGGACGCGCGAGAAATCCGGCTGCCAGTCGATGGTGGGTTACGAGCTGGACCATGACCGGACCGGCGTCAGCCGGGCCTGTCACCTCGACCTTGGGCCGCAGCACTTGAACTATCACGGTATCCTGCATGGCGGGCTGGTGTCGATGCTGTTGGACGTGGCCTGTGGCCAGACCGCATCGGCCATGTTCCGGCCCGAGGATCCGATCCCCGTAGTGACCGCCTCGCTCAACGTGCAGTTCGTGGCGGCCGCACGGGGCGGGCGGGTGACGGCGGTGGGCATCCCCTCGGGCAATGGCCGCACGCTGGCCTATGTGAACGGGGAATTGCGTGACGAGGACGGCCGCCTGCTGGCCACGGCGGCGGGTGTGTTCAAGCGCGGCAGCCTGAGGAAGAAGACATGACGCTGGCGCGCGTGGACGACCGGGGCGACCGGCTGGTCGTGGTCAACATGAACAGTGCCCGACGCGGTGCGCTGTCGCCCGATCTTTATGCCGCGATTGCCGAGGCAATGGAGCGGGCGGCGGAACCGCGTATTCGCGCGGTGATCCTGTCGTCCGAAGGCGGGTTCTTTTGCGCGGGCGGCGACCTGAACGTGCTGATTGAGCGGCGTCAGCTGAGCGAGCCGGAGCGGCGCGGCAAGGTCGATCTGTTGCACGACCTTATCCGCGCCATCCGCGCCTGCCCGGTGCCGGTGATTGCGGCGGTCGAGGGCGGCGCCGCGGGCGCCGGTGCCTCGTTGGCCTTGGCCTGCGACCTGCTGGTTGCAGCCGAGGGTGCGAAATTCACCGCCGCTTATGTCAAAGCAGGGCTGGTGCCCGATGCCGGGCTGACCTCGGCGCTGGCGCGGATGCTGCCCCGGCAAATGGCGATGGAGATGTGCCTGCTGGCCCGCCCGATCACCGCTGGGCGCATGGCGGAGCTGGGCGTTGTAAATCTGCTGGCCGCGCCGGGCGAGGCCGAAGCGCAGGCCCATGTGCTGGCCGACGCGCTGGCGCAGGGACCGCGCAACGCGCAGGGCGTGATCCGGCGGATGGTGGCGGAGGCTTATGAAGCGAGCGAGGCGCAGCAACTGGACGCCGAACGTGACGCCATGGCCCGCGCAGCGGGTGGGGACGAGGCCGCCGAAGGGATCGCGGCCTTTCTGGAAAAGCGCAAGCCCCGGTTCTGACCGGGCAACAGGGGATCAGGCGATGGAGAAATGGCACGACTACCCCGGCGCACAGATCGCCAGCCGCCCCGATGCGCCCGCGTTTTCCGACAGTGGCGGCGCGGACTGGAGCTATGGCGATCTGGACCGCGCCATTTCGGCGCTGGTGGACGTACTCGCCGCAAAGGGCGTGCAGTCGAATGACCGGGTGATGATCCTGGCCGAGAATTGCTGCGCGGTGGTGGCCGCGCTCTTTGCCGCCTCGCGGCTCGGGGCCTGCGCGGTGCCGATCAACGCGCGCCAGACCGGGCCCGAGGTGGACAAGATCATCGCCCATACCGAACCCGCCGCAATCCTCTGCGCCTCGGACATTTCGGCGGATGCCGCCGCCCATGCCGCGCGTCTGGGCGCACACCCGATCGAGGGCGCCTTTGGCCGGATGCGTCTGGCGACACCCCACAACAGCAACCCCGATCCGGTGCTGAGCGATGTGGCGGTGATGCTGTTTACCACCGGCACCACCGGCACGCCCAAGGGGGTGATGCTGACCCATGACAACTTGCGCTTCGGCGGGCGCAGCTCGGCAGAGCTGCGCGACATGACGACGGATGACGTGATCTATGGCGTGCTGCCTGTCACCCATGTGTTTGGCCTCGCCTCGGTGGTGACGGCGGCCACCTGTATCGGCGCTCCCGTCCGGCTCGATGCGCGGTTCACCGCTGCGCGCAGCTATGCGGCGCTGACCTCGGGCGTGACGCTGTTTTCCGCCGTGCCGCAGATGCATGCGCTGTTGATGCAATACGCGCGTGAACAGGGGTATGATCACCTGCCGGGCGGCACGTTGCGCTATACCTCCTCGGGCGCGGCGCCGCTGGATCCTGCGTGGAAACGCAAGGCCGAGGCGTTTTATGGCGTCGCCCTGCAAAACGGCTATGGCTTGACCGAGACCACTGCCGGTGTGTCGGCCACGCGCAACCGGATCGGCCTGCCGGATATCTCGGTCGGAAAGCCGCTGCCGCAGGTCGAGGTACGGCTGGACGAAGATGTGTCCGGCGGCGGCGATGGGGTCGGCGAGGTGCTGACCCGCGGCCCGCATGTGATGAAGGGCTATTACCGCAACCCGCAGGCCACCCAAGCGGCGATACAAGACGGTTGGTTCCGAACCGGCGACCTGGGCCGATACGACGAGCAGGGAAACTTGCACATTGCCGGGCGCAGCAAGGAACTGATCATCCACGGGGGCTTCAACGTCTACCCGCCCGAGGTCGAGGCGGCGCTGAACGACCATCCGAATGTGATCCAGTCGGCAGTGGTCGGGCGCATGGTCGGGGGCGACGAGAAGGTGGTGGCCTTTGTCCAGATCGCGCCGGATGATGCGCCCGATCTCGAAGAATTACGCGCCTTTGCCGCGGCACGCCTCGCCGGTTACAAACGCCCCAGCCAGATCGTGCTTGCCACGTCGCTGCCGGCCGCACCGACCGGCAAGATACTCAAGCACAAGCTGCTCGACCATTTCGCCGACAGACTGGAGTGAGTGCGGGCAGCGGCCATTTGGACGCCCCTTGCGCGTCGCCCAAGCCTCCGGCGGCAGTATTTCGAACCAGAAAGAAGCGGGAGTGCCGGCAAGATCAGTGACGCGTTAAGCCGCCTAGCGGTAGAGCGCGGCGTAACGCGGGGCGAAGAACCGCACGAATTTTCTGACTTCGGGCCGCTTCCATGCCTTGGGGGCCACCAGCAGGACATGCGGCCGCGACAGTTCCTCGATCGGTCCGAAGCATGGCATATAGGCCGGGTCGTCCGACACTAGCCGCAGGTTGATCAGGCCCAGCCCATGCCCCGCCCGTATCGCGGCATGAACCAGGTCGATCTCGGAGAATGTCTGTACGATCTGCTCAGGTGCCACATGCCGCGCCAGCCATTCATAGAGCCGGGGTGGCACCCCTTCGCGCCGGTAGCCGATGAAGCGGTGCCCTCGCAGAGCATCCGCAGAGGAGGGCAGGCCGTATTTCGCCGCGTAAGCGGGTGATCCGAACAGGCCCCATTGCGCGATGCTGATCGGACGACAGATCAGATCCGCGTCAGGTTCGCGCACGGCCAGTCGCAGTGCGATATCCGCCTCACCCGCCATCAGGTCGAGAACCCGGACATCGGGCAGAAACTCGAACGCTATTGCGGGGTTGGCCAGCGAGAATGCGCTGAAGATCGCCTGTGCCCGCGTCGAGAAGTTGCCGCTATAGGCGGTGATCCGGATCGGGTGCGAACAAGCGAGCGTGCTGGCCTGTTCGGCAAGCTTTGAGATGGCGGCCTCGACCGCTTCTGCCGCGGCGACGAGTTTCCGGGCAGAGGCGGTTGGGTGAAATCCGCGCGTGTCGCGCTCGAACAGGGTCAGGCCGGTCTCGTGTTCCAGCACGTCTATGCGCCGGGCCACGGTTGGTTGCGACATGCCCAGGCGGCTTGCGGCGGCAAGGGTCGATCCCTCGCGCAAGACGGCAAGAAAGACACGCAGGTTGGACCAGTCGCGCAGCCCGTTATTCATTTATGTAGAACAGCACAAAATTGCGCCTGATACCAGCGTGGTGTGGCCAGGGCTAAGCTGAGCGGGACTTTGACAAGGAAAGGACACGCTAAATGCCCGCGCTCTGCCTGCCGTTCATCTTTTCGCGCAACCCGCTTCACAGCCTGTTCGGTTCCAAGCCGCAAGAGCCCCGTCCCGCCCCTGAGAGCCGATCCGCCCAGCGTCATCGACGGGAGTTCATTGACGAGATGCTGACCCGATCGCCGGACTCGTTTTCCAGCGCCTACGATATCGAAACTGCTATGCTGCTCTGCCCCGACCGGTTCTGATGCCCAACTCAGGGTGCGCTCCCGCACCTGCTGGCCTGAAACATCAGGCCCAAACCCCTTCGGCGGCGGCGCGAATCTCGGCAATATTCTGACCATAGACGCCCGGATTCTCGACCGAACCGCCGCGGAACACCGCCGAGCCCGCAACCAGCACATCGGCACCGGCCTGCGCCACCAGGGGTGCGGTTTTCGGGTCCACACCGCCGTCGATCTCGATATGCACCGGCCGGTCGCCGATCATCTCGCGCAGGCGGGTGATCTTGGTGGTCATGTCGATGAATTTCTGGCCGCCAAAGCCCGGGTTTACCGTCATCACGCAGATAAGGTCGGTGAGATCCAGCAGATGCGCCACCGCCTCGGCCGGGGTGCCGGGGTTCAGCGCCACGCCCGCCTTCATCCCCGCGCCACGGATCGCCTGCAAGGTGCGGTGGATATGCGGACCGGCCTCGACATGCGCGGTCAGGACATCTGCGCCTGCATCGGCATAGGCGTCGATATAGGGATCGACCGGCGCGATCATCAGATGCACGTCCATCACCGTCTTCACATGCGGGCGGAACGCCTTCACCGCCATCGGGCCAAAGGTCAGGTTCGGCACGAAATGGCCGTCCATCACGTCCACATGCACCCAGTCGGCGCCTTCGGCCTCGATGGCGCGGATCTCGGCGCCGAAATTGGCGAAATCGGCGGACAGGATCGACGGGGCGATCTTGATCTTGCGGTCAAAGCTCATTGCGGCCTCACGGTGGATTGCAGAGTCGCCCGCCCTATACAGGTTCCTGCCCCCTTTGGGTAGGGTCAGGCACCCGGCGCTAGCCGGGGCGCGTTACAAAACTTTCACCCCCCTGACACATCGGCTTCGTCTGGCGGGCATAGCACCCCCCATCAGCAAGACCGGGGGAAAGACGTGCTGCGGATCGACAAACTGACCAAACGGTTCGGTGACAATATCGCGGTGAATGCCGCGACGCTGGATGTGGACAAGCCCTGCATGATCGGCATCATCGGCCGCTCGGGCGCGGGGAAATCGACGCTGTTGCGGATGATCAACCGGCTGAGCGACGCCAGCGACGGCCGCATCCTGTTTGAGGATCGCGACGTGACCCGCCTGCGCGGGGCCGAGAAACGGGCCTGGCAGGCGCAATGCGCGATGATCTTTCAGCAGTTCAACCTGGTGCCGCGCATGGATGTGGTCTCGAACGTGCTGCACGGCACGCTCAACCGACGCTCGACCCTGGCCACCATGTTCAACCTTTACCCGACCGAGGATATCCACCGCGCCATCGACATTCTCGACCGGCTCGGCATCGCCGCCCATGCGGCCAAACGGGCCGAGGCGCTGTCGGGCGGCCAGCAACAGCGCGTCGCCATCGCCCGCGCCCTGATGCAGGACCCGGCGATCATCCTGGCCGACGAACCGATTGCCTCGCTCGACCCGATGAACGCGCAGGTGGTCATGCAGTCCCTGCGCCGCATTCACGAGGAGGACGGACGCACCGTCATCGCCAACCTTCACACGCTGGATACTGCGCGCCGCTATTGCGACCGCGTGGTCGGCATGCGCGACGGGCGCATCGTGTTCGACGGATTGCCCGAGCAACTGACGACCGGTGTCGCGCGCGAGATCTATGGCGCCGATGCCAGCTTTTCCGAGGCCGCGACCTCGACCGAGATCGACACGCTCGATGCCCCGCACCCCGCGCCGCAGCGTGCCGGGGCCACGGCCTGACCCTTTTCCACCGATCCCGGCCTTGGGATGGGCCGGACCAACCAACCGGAGATACCAACCATGAAAAAGCTTGTTGCAGTTCTGGCGGCCACCACCGCCCTTGCCACCCCGGCGCTGGCGCAGGAGATCACCGAATTTCGCATCGGCATACTGGGCGGCGAGAACGCCCAGGACCGCATGAATTCCAACGAATGCCTGCGCGAGAAGGCCGAGGAACTGCTGGGCGTCGAGACCAAGCTCTTTGCCCCTGCCGATTACAACGGCGTCATCCAGGGCCTGTTGGGCGGCACCATCGACATGGCCTGGCTGGGCGCCTCGGGCTATGCCAAGACCTATCTCAGCGACCCCGAAGCGGTTGAACCGATCCTGGTCAAGGTCAACAATGACGGCGGCTATGGCTATTACTCCATCGGCTTTGCCCGCAAGGACAGCGGCATCACCTCGCTGGCCGACATGAAGGGCAAGGTGTTCGGCTTTGGCGATCCGAACTCGACCAGCGGCTTCCTGATCCCCTCGATCGAGATCCCGCAGGAAACCGGCGCCACCATGACCTCGGGGGATTATTTCGGAGAGGTCAAGTTCACCGGCGGCCACGAACAGACCATCGTTGCGGTCAGCAATGGCGAGGTTGACGGCGGCGTGACCTGGGCCGACGGTCTGGGCGCATGGGAAGACGGGTTCAACTCGGGCGCCCTGCGCAAGGCGGTCGATGCCGGTCTGGTCGACATGAACGATCTGGTGCAGATCTGGCAGTCGAAACCCATTCCCGAAGGCCCGTTTGTCGTCCGCAAGGCGCTGCCCGCCGATGTGAAGGTGAAGATGACCGGCCTCCTGGCCTCGCTCAAGTCGATGGACGAGGAATGCGCTTATGGCGTGCTGCAGGGCGATGCCAAGGGCTTCATGCCGATCACCCATGACGCCTATGAAGTGATCATCGAGGCGCGCAAGCTGAAGTCGAACTGATCCGGCTCACTCTCAAAGCGGGGTCCGCAGTATGCGGGCCCCGTTCCTGCATCGGGAGCATTCCATGACAGACCTGACCGCCGGGCAAGGCGAGCTTGCCCGCATCCGCGAGGACTATACCGCGCTCACGCAGCGCAAACGGGTCTATGGCGGTATCCTCCTGATCCTTTTTGTGTCCTTGATGGCGGCGGGGTTTCACACCGCCGACGACCGTAACGCGGGCGGGTTCGTCGACGGCTGGCGGCGCATCTTCGACTATCCGGCCGAGGTGCTGACCGAGGCGCTGGAGAAATCGGCGCAACTACCCGCCCATCTGGTGCATTTCCTGCCCGCGCTGGTCGAGACGCTGAACATCGCCGCCGCCGCCACCCTGTTGGGCACGCTTGGCGGCACCGTTCTGGCGCTCCTTTCGACACGCGGTCTGGCCTATTGGCCGCGCCTCATCCCGCTTTTCCGCCGCATCGCCGATATCTGCCGCGCGGTGCCCGAGATCGTCATCGCGCTGGTGCTGATCTTCGTCCTCGGCGGCGGCCCGGTGCCCGCGATGATCGCCATCGCCATCCACACCGCCGGGGCGCTGGGCAAGCTCTTTTCCGAGGTTGCCGAGAATGTGTCTCTGAAACCGGTCGAGGGGCTGGAATCCACCGGCGCCAACTGGGCGCAGCGGATGTATCTGGGCGTGATCCCGCAAGTGGGCCCCAATTTCGTCAGCTACGCGCTGTTGCGCTTCGAGATCAACATCCGCGCCTCGGCCATCCTCGGCTTTGTGGGCGCGGGCGGCATCGGGTATGAGCTGCGCAACGCCATGTCCTGGGGGCAGGGGCGTTACGACGAGGCGGCGGCAATCTTCCTTCTTCTCTTTGTCACCATCGTCGCGGTGGATCAGATCTCGGACCGCCTGCGCGCCCGGCTGACCCATGGCGCCCGGGCAGGGGCCACGGCATGAGCACCGCCACCACCAATCTGGAATTGAACCATCTCAAAGAGCGGGCCGATGGCCTGTTCGCCCGCAAGCGGCTCTTGGCCCTTGGCCTGCCCGCGCTGGTGCTGGCCTATCTGGCCTATATCTTCTTTGCCTTCGACATGCCGGGGCTGGCCGCGCGGGCGAACTGGGACAATGGCCGCACGCTGGTTGCCGACAGCTACAGCTACAAGACCCATGTCACCCGCGACAACCGCTCGGGCGACGTGTCGGTCGCTATCGAGGGCGAGCGCAAGGGGAGCTACCCCGAAGGCACCGGACCCGTCTGGGTCGCCTTGGGTGAAACCACCGTCATCGACCTCACGGGCGGCCATATCGTTCGCTTCAGCCCCGAAACGGTGGAATACGACATCCCCGGCTACGGCACCCTGCGTGCCACCCCGACCCGGGGTCAGGGCGTGGTGACCGAACTGCCAACGGGCGATCTGCCCGACTGGATCAACATTTCGAAAAACCGCATCACCGTCACCACCGAGGCTGGGCGCTTGACGGTGACCCGTAACCGATCGGAAGTGTTCCGCTATTTCACCGGGTGGGAGCTGTTCTGGTTCACCCTCGACAGCCCTTATCACGGCCTGTCCCCCGCCGAGTTGGCCCGCCGCGCGACACAGGGCGAGGCTGGCGCGATCTGGCACGATTTCTGGACCAACACCATGTGGCGGCATGGCGACGTGGCCTGGGCCATTGGCGAGACCATCCTGATGGCCTTTCTCGGCACCTTTGGCGCCGCAATCATCGCCCTGCCGCTGGCCTTTCTCGCTGCGCGCAACTTCAACCCGCTGGCGCCCTTCCGTTTTGCGATGCGTCGCGTCTTTGACTTCTTGCGCGGGGTCGATGCGCTGATCTGGACCGTGGTGCTGGCCCGCGCCTTCGGCCCCGGCCCGCTGACCGGCGCGCTGGCGATCCTGGTCACCGACAGTGGCACCTTTGGCAAGATCTTCTCCGAGGCGCTGGAAAACGTCGATGACAAACAGATCGAGGGCGTGCAATCCACCGGCGCCAATGCCGCGCAGCGCTATCGTTTCGGGGTGATCCCGCAGATCACCCCGGTGCTGCTCAGCCAGGTGCTCTATTTCCTCGAATCCAACACCCGCAGCGCCACCATCATCGGCGCCATCACCGGCGGCGGCATCGGACTCTTGCTGACCCAGGCGATCATCACCCAGAAGGATTGGGAAGAGGTCGCCTATTACATCCTGCTGATTGTGTTTATGGTCATGCTGATGGACTGGCTGTCGGGCTGGCTGCGCGCTCGCCTGATCCGGGGCGAGACGGCAAAGCCGCGCAAACGGCACGCCGCACTCCAGCCAGATCCGCTTCTGCTGCCCTGATCCCTGCAAGGACCCAAACCAATGGCCCGTCTCAGCGCCGAAGCCCCCTTCCTGCATCCCGGTTGCCAGATCACCGACAGCCGCTTTGGCGCCTATGTCGAGATCGGCGCCAATAGCCGCCTGACCAACACAACATGGGGCGACTACAGCTATTGCGACCGCACTTGCGACATTGCCAATGCGCATATCGGCAAGTTCGCCAATATCGCCAGCTTCACCCGTATCGGCGCCACCGATCATCCGATGGAAAAGGCCTCGCTGCATCATTTCCATTATCGTTCGGCCGATTACTGGGACGATGCCGAACACGATGCCGACTGGTTCGCCCATCGCGCCGGTCGCACCGCCACCATCGGCCATGATACCTGGGTCGGCCACGCCGCGATCATCAAGCCCGAGGTCACCATCGGCCATGGCGCGGTCATCGCCTCGGGCAGTATCGTGACCAGGGATGTGGCGCCTTACACCATCGTCGGCGGCAATACCGCGCGGCTGATCCGTCGCCGTTACCCCGAGGATGTGGCCGAGCGGATGATGGCACTGGCCTGGTGGGACTGGGACCATGCCCGCCTTCGGGCCGCGCTGCCCGATTTCCGTAGCCTGCGAGCCGAGGCGTTTTTGGAGAAATACGCCTGATCTGCTGACATGGGACCTTTTTCGCGAAGGTGTTGCCTGCGCCCGGAAATGCGGCAAACTCGGATCAAAGCTCCCAACGGCGGGCTCATCCGGGAGAGACATGCTCAACCCTTCACCTCGTCGCGCGTACTGCATGGTCTTGACGACGGGCTGGCGCAGAGCACAGGCCGCGCCGTCGCCCGGCGAGCGCTGGCGGAGTGCGATCTGCCTGCCGAGGCGCTCGACAACCCGCGCCTCTAGATTTCGCAGATGGAAGAGTTGCTCTTTCTGCACCAGATCGCCGGGTTATCCGCATCACGCCACCCTGACGCTTGCGGTGGCGCTCAGCATCGCGCCCCCCTATATCGGCAACTGCCACCGCCGCATGGTCGCATTCAACTTCCCCAAATCCCGCAAAACCGCCAGAAACGAGGCGTTCTTTGGCTGCGACGTCCGGTTCGACGAGCCCGAGCGGCTGTTCTTCGACGCCGAGGTCAAGTTTGCCCGCTGCGTCGTTCCGGCCGCTGGCGACCTGACCCTGTCCGATGTCGCCCGCGACGCATTTGGTTCGGCGCTTCGATCTTAGCTTTTGCCGACACTGTCCCGGTCACAATTGTCAAACCCGAAAGCGACCGCTTTCAGTCGATGTTGCTGATCAACGAAGAGCATTCGATGCCTCCCGCCGTGCACGAGGACGGGACGTTCACCATTCCACCCTCGCTGGTCGGTCCCCGTTACATGGCGGTGGTGATCCGCACCTTTTCCGACACCAACAATTAAGGCACCCCCTATACAATCACGGCCAAGGACGTGCCGGTCGACGGGTTCTGGTCGGTCACCGTCTACAATGCCCAAGGCATTGTGGAGGCCAACGATCTCGGCGTCTATTCCTACAACAACGTCACCGCCAAGCCGAACGCCGACGGCGGTTATACAATCAACTTCGGCGGCTGCGCGGACGGGCGCATCAACTGCATTCCGATCATGCAGGGCTGGAACTATGCCATCCGCCTCTACCAACCCCGCCGCGAGATCTTGGACGGAACCTGGAGATTCCCCGATTTTCAGCCTGCGGGCTGATCCGACGCACCCCGCCGCGCTTGTCTCGGGGTGCCTCGTATGCGACGCTCGGAATGGAACGCCATCGCTTCCCCGGAGACGATCATGAAACACCTGCCTTCCACAGTTTTTGCGCTGGCTCTCGCGGCGGCGGCGCCGCTCGCGGCCCAGCAATCCGACTGGCGATACGAGGCGACGGTCTATCTCTTCACCGCAGAGACCGAGACCGGCGTGACCACGCCCACCGGCACCCTCGAGGGTACGCTCAGCTTCAAGGATGCGCTCGACAATCTCGACTTCGCCTTCATGGGCGCGTTCGGTGCCACCAACGGCCAATGGAGCTTTCTGGCCGATTACATGCTGACCGACATCTCCTTTGGCAATCCGACGCCGGGCGGTGCTTTTTCGGGCATCAACACGGCGGCCAAGACGCAGGTGTTTAACGCCTATGCCGCCTACCGCGTGCATGAAACCCCCGATCTCGCCGTTGATCTTGGCGCCGGTCTGCGCTGGTTTGACACAAGGACCACGCTGACGGCGCTGCCGGGGATCCTGCCAGGGCGTACCGTTGTGGCAAATGACAACTGGGTCGATCCTGTGATCGCGCTGCGCGCCCGGGTGCGCCTGTCCGAAAGGTGGAACGGCACCGCCTTCTTTGACTATGGCGGCTTTCAGAGCGACAGCGAAAGCTGGCAGGTACTCTTGACTGCCGACTATGCGCTGAACGACAACTGGCGGCTACGGTTCGGCTATCGCCACCTGTCGGTCGATCACACGCTGTCGAGCGGCAATGACTACACCTTCCAGCAATCCGGTCCGGTCTTTGGCGCCACCTACCGGTTCTGACAGCGCTTGGCCTTGCCGCCCTGCTGTCCTAAGACCGGCGCACACAGCCGGAGACCGACATGACCAGCGACTGGATTGCCCTCGACTGGACCACCACGCGCCGCCGCCTCTGGGTGATGCGCGGTCGTGACGTGCTGGACGAGGCCGTCGATGACGGCCCGCGCCCCGCCGATGCCGCCTCGATCCTGACGCTGGTGGCCGGACGGCACGCCGGGCAGGGGGTGCCGGTCATTGCCTGCGGTCCGCTTGGCCCGGTGCGCGATGCGGTCCCCTGTGCGCCTCTCTCGGGTGGGCTCTGGCAGATCGACCTCGGCGATCCCCGTGTGGCGCTGAACGCGGTGCCGGGTCTTGCGCAAGCCGAACCCGCGGACATGATGCAGGGTGATGAAACCCGCATCGCCGGGTTCCTGGCCCTCAACCCCGGCTGGGACGGGGTGATCTGTCTGACCGGCGAAACCAGCCGCTGGGTGCATGTAAGCGCCGGTGAAGTCGTAAGTTTTCGCAGCTTCCTCTCGGGGGCGATACTCTCGTCGCTCGCCGCTGGGACGGTCCTGGGTCGATGGACGGGCGCGGCGGGGTTGGATGCCGGAGCTTTTTCCGATGCGGTTGCCGATGGCCTGTCGCGACCTGAGCAGATTCTGGCCCGCCTCTGGAGCGCCCATGCGGCCGCCACATTGCAGGGGCTGCCGGAAGAGGCTGCCCGCGCGCGCATTCTGGGCGGGCTGATCGGGGCGGAACTGGCAGCGACCCGACCGTTCTGGTTGGGACAGCAACTTGCGGTAATGGGAGAGGGCCGGATGCCCCGCCTCTATGTCGATGCTCTGGCCGCACAGGGGGCACCCGCGACCCAGGCCGATGCGACCCGGATGACCCGGCAGGGGCTGATCGCCGCATGGGAGGCGATCACCGCTTGAGCTGTGCGCCGACCACGGGCAAAAGTCTTCCGATCGACACAAGGGGCGCCAGATGAGCTTTACCACCGAAATCGAAGTCCGGTTCAAACATTGCGATCCGGCCGGCATCGTGTTCTTCCCGCGCTATTTCGAGATGATCAACGACGTGGTCGAAGACTGGTTCGCCAATGACCTTGGTTGCCCCTTTCACGAACTGGTCAAGGAAAACGGTGCCCCCACGGCGCAGATCCAGGCCACCTTCACCGCGCCCTCGCTGCATGGCGATGTGCTGAGTTTTCGGCTGACGCCCACCCGGATCGGCAATTCCAGCCTCGATTACGAGCTGACCGCCCATTGCGGCGACGAATTGCGCCTGCGGGCCAACGCCACGCTGGTGCATGTGGCCCGGTTGGGCCGCTCGCTGGCCTGGCCCCAGGCCATCCGCGACCGGGTAGCGGCTCAGATCGCCAGTGCCTGACTGGCCAGCTCCGGCAAGTCGCTGAAATCGGCAAAGGCCGCCCGATGTGGCAACTCTGCAACCGGCCGCTTGCGATAGCCTTCGGTGAACAGCAGAAAGGGGATCTCGGCGTTTTGTGCGGTTTCCGCATCGACCTCGCTGTCGCCCACATAGATGCGGGGCAGCTCCGGAAGGGCGGCAAAGGCCGCATGCAGCATCTCGGGGTTGGGCTTGCGCGTGGGCAGGCTGTCGCCGCCGATCACCACGTCAAAGAACCGGGCAAGCCCGAGATCGGCAAGGACATGGCGTGCGGGTTCGATTGGTTTGTTGGTGCAGATACCCATTGCGGCGCCGCGTGCTTTCAGAGCTTCGAGTGCGACTATCACACCCGGATAGGGGCGTGTCAGCTCTGATCCTGCCCGATTGTATTCAGCCAGCGTGGCGGCAGTCAGCGTGTCATGACGTGTCTTGTCGAGGCCGAGATGGTCGATCACCCGCGCCACCAGATGCGGCAACCCCTTGCCGACAAACGAAGTGACCGTGGCCAGATCGAGCGCGGCCACCCCTTCGGCCGCGAGCATCCTGTTCACGGCGGCGGTGATGTCGGGCGCGCTGTCCACCAGCGTGCCATCAAGATCGAAGACAAGGGCAAAGGTCATGGGCAAACTCCGGCTGTGCCTTGATCCCTGTCAGAGCGTGGCGGCAACGGCAAGCCCATATGCGCGGTTCGTCAGAACCGCGCATGCCTCCGGCGGAGGTATTTTTGAACAGAAGAAACGGTTTGTTAACGTTAATGCGCCAGTTTGACGGGCGGTACAGGCGGAGGCGCCGATGGCCGTAACAGGAGAAGGCCCCCTGCCACATGCGCAGGGGGCTGACCTTTTGATCCACCAGTCTTCTTCTGTTCAAAAATACCTCCGCCGGAGGCAGCCCGCGCAGCGGGCTTTGTCGCGCTCAGCCCTCCAACGGGACGAACCTGTATCCGTCTTCGGCGGCTTCCACATGGCCCATGCCGCCCTCGGGCAGGTGATAGCCGATCATGGTCATGCGTTCGCTGGCAAGGCGCTGCATCAGGCGGACCCGGGTTTCGGCCCCCATCGCGCGATCCTGATCCGCGCCCGACGGCCAGTGTGGGCGGGCAAAGGCAAGGTGATGGTTGCCGATCGCATCACCCACCACCATCAACGCATCACCGCCTTCGCGGATCTCGAAGGACATGTGCCCGGGCGTGTGTCCGAAGGTCGCGGTCGCCGCAACGCCAGGCAGGATCTCGTCCCCATCCTCGAAGGTCTCGAGGGTTTCCAGCGCTTCCAGCCGCCGCGCGGCGCCCACGGCGAACGAGGCGCGGTCGGCACCGATCTGATCGATGGTCGCCGGATCCAGCCAGTAGTCGCGCTCGATCCTGCCGATCAGGTGGCGGGCATTTGCGAAAAGCGGGTCGTCGAAATCGTCGAGCACACCCCAGAGATGGTCCGGGTGACCATGGGTGAATACAACCTCGGTGATGTCGTCGGGGGTAAGGCCAATGGCGTCCAGCGCGTCGACAAGCTCGCCGGCGCTGTCCTGAAAGCTCGCACCGGACCCTGCGTCGAACAGGATATTGCGTCCGTCACTCTGCATCAATGTGACGTTGCAGTCGGGCCGCAGCGTATCGCCTTGCAGCCCATAGCGCGCCAGCAGCGCAGGCAGCTCCGCCTGCGGCATCGGATCGAACATGAAACCGGCGGGCAGCACCAGATGGCCATCCGAGAGGCTGATGATCCGGGCCGCGCCGATATGGGTTTCGGCTGCCGACCACAGCCGCAACGGAGTCGCGGTTGTTATGGCAAGGCCGGCGCCGAGGCGGCCGAGCAGGGTGCGTCTGGTCAAGGTCATGAAAGTCTCCTTCGGAAACATTCTGACATTCATGGACATGAATTACAATTGATGAGATTTCGGGAGCGGAGGGTGACTTGACAAAGGTGACTAAAATAGTCAGTTTTTGAATGTGCGCAGCCATCGGAGTCTCCGTCAGCCAGCGATAAACAGCGACGCCATTTGCCGATACGGAGACAGTGACATGACGATCCATAGCGCCACCCCCACCGCCGATCCGGTCTTCCAGATCCTGCCCTCCCACAAGGCCGAGGACCTGACCAAGGGAGGAAATCTTGCCCATATCCGGCTTGGCGACCAGCTATATACCCTGCGCATCACCCGCGCGGGCAAGCTGATCCTGACCAAATGAGTTCCGCGTCTCACCGGGGGGCCGCCGCCGTCGGGCATCTGGCTGACCTGCCCGCGCTCGAAGCCTCGGTCGTGCATTGCCTGCGCTTGTGGAGCGATGCGGCCGAAGGGCGCGCGGCCCTGCCCGAGGGACGCTCGGCCGAGTTGTTGAAACAGATATGCGGGCTTTGCGCCTCTTACGGGCGGCGCCCATTGATGCGGCATGGCCTCGGTTGCGCCTGTCTGGGGGCGGACGAGGCCTGCTTTGCCCATATGGTGGCCGCCGCCGCCACCGGCGCGCGCGAGGATGCGCTGATGCTGGCCGCACTGATCGTCCGGCCCGATCTAGCCCCGGCGCTGGTGGCGCTGGGCGAGCAATTGGGACTGGCGTTGAACCGCCGACCCATGGTCGGGGCGGCGAAGAATCGCACGTTAGAGAGCCGCGCAGGGCGTTTGCACTAGCCTGCTAGCAGCAACCACAGCCCGCGTGATGGTGATCGTGATCGCAGGTCGGGGTAGGCGCCCAGTCGCCGACCTCGGCCAGCACCGTGCGCAGCGCCCACAGGATCATCTCCACATCCTCGGCCTCGATGGTCAGGGGCGGGCGGATCTTCAGGATATTGTCCTTGGGCCCTT
This sequence comes from Ruegeria sp. YKSD163, assembly GCF_059612905.1. Lineage (NCBI taxonomy): Bacteria > Pseudomonadati > Pseudomonadota > Alphaproteobacteria > Rhodobacterales > Roseobacteraceae > Ruegeria > Ruegeria sp. YKSD163. The sequence goes on along the minus strand of NZ_JBXWRM010000016.1, from coordinate 46,362 downwards.
CGCTGCCGATCAGGATGCGGTGGTCGCGCATCCGGTTCTTGACGTATCGGCAGATCTCGGTCCCCTCGGACCCGTCGGGGTTGATCAGCTCGACCCCCAGGAACAGCCCCATGCCGCGCACATCGCCGACACAGCCAAATTCACCCTCCAGCGCGCGCAGCCCGGTCATCAGCCGCTCGCCCATCAGGCGCGCGTTGTCCTGCAGGCCTTCGTCATCGACGATATCCAGCACCTCCTTGCCGATCCGGCAGGACAGGGTCGAGCCGCCAAAGGTCGAGAAATACTCGATCCCGTTGTCGAAACTTTCGGCGATCTCTTTCGTCGTCACCAGCACGCCCAGCGGATGCCCGTTGCCAATGGGCTTGCCCATCACCACGATATCGGGCTCGGCGCCCTGATGTTCAAAACCGAAGTAGTAGTCACCGAGCCGCCCCAGGCCGGTTTGCACCTCGTCGGCGATACACACCCCACCCGCCGCGCGGATCTTGTCATAGACCGCTGCAAGATAGCCCTTGGGCGGGATGATCTGGCCTCCGACGCTGGGAAAGGTCTCGGCGATGAAACCGGCGACTCCGTGGCCCTTGTCCTGCAACCGGGCGATGGCGGGATCGACAAGATCGGCGAATTTCCGGGCGCGCTCCGTATCGTCGCGCTTGAAACTGCCGCGATAGTCGTCGGCCACCTCGACCAGTTCGACCCAATCGGCCTGCCCCACGCCGCCCGGCTTGTTGAACTTGTAGGCCGAGATGGCAATCGCGCCGGTGGTATTGCCGTGATAGCCGTGATCGGGCGTCACCATGCCGATGTTGCCCGTATGCGCCCGCGCCAGCCGCAGCGCCAGTTCGTTCGCCTCGGTGCCGGAGTTGACAAAGAAGCAGACCTCGAACCGCTCGGGCAGTTTCGACAGCACCTTTTCGGCGAAGGCCAGTTGCGCCGGGTGCAGATAGCGGGTGTTCGAGTTCATCCGGTTCAACTGATCCGCCGCCACCGCCTGAATGCGGGGATGGGCATGGCCCACATGGGGCACGTTGTTATAGGCGTCCAGATAGGGGCGGCCCCATTCGTCGAACAGGTGATGTTTCCAGCCGCGCACCAGCATCACCGGATCGTCATAGGTAAGGCTCAGGTTGCCGCCGAAATGCGCCCGCCGCCCGGCCAGCACGGCGGCCTTGTCGGTGGGGCGATAGAACACCTTGTCATCGGGCAGGTTCAGCAGTGCCGCCGGGTTCGGGCAGACCGCGTGCCACAGGTCCATTTCGTCCGGGTCGCCGACACCGGGCCAGTCGGCCTCCATGCCCTGCGTCGTCAGCGCCAGCTGGAAATGCACATGCGGCGCCCAGCCGCCGTTCTGACTTGCGTCGCCCAGCCGTGCAAAGCCTGCGCCCTGCGCGACCGGATCACCCGGTTTCAGCCGGTCGCAGACCTCGGGGTCGAGATGGCCGTAAAGCGTATAGAACGCATCGCCCTGCGGTGTTTCGTGATGCAGGATCACCACGCCGCCATAATCCAGATGCCCGGTGCGGTTCTCGACCGCCTCGACCCGCCCGCTGAGCGGTGCGTGCAGCACGGTTCCGGCCGGTGCGAACACATCCACCGCCAGATGCACGGTGCGCCGGTCGCTGGCCTTCCATGGCCCCTTGCGAAAGCCGGGTTCGGCATAGATCAGGCGCGGTTCGTTGTAATAGCCCAGCCAGAGGCCGGTGCCGAACTCCTCGCCCACCCGCGCGGCTTCCTCTATGGGCATATGAAACGGGTTCTGCGGCCAGGTCGAATTCTCGACCGAGAGTGAGCCCATCGGCGCATTCTCCAGATCGGTGCCGAACATCTGCGCGAAACGGCCCCGGTGCGCGTCCAGATAGGCCTGCACCCGTTCGGCCCCATCGGTCACCGGCAGGCCGCAGGCCACCCGCAACCGCGCCGCCATCAGCCCGCCATTGACCGAGGTGTTTTCCAGGAACCGCCAGGCCGGGGCCTGGCTGATCGTCACATAGGGGTCGTCCGGGTTCCGGGCCGCCATCAGGGTCGAGTTCACCACCGACACCGCCAGCCGCATCCTGAGAAGCGGCCAGATCAAGTCCACCTCTGCCGCGCTCAGCCGGTTGGCGGCATGATACCCGCGCACCAGTGCCGCCAGCGCCCGTTCGGGCTTGGGGTGATCCAGCACCACATAGGCCCCGGCAATTGCCAGGTCGCAGACGCGTGGCGCGGCACACATGTCGCCCAGGTCGATCAGGCCCGAGACCTTGCGGGTCTCGTTCAGCCCGCCCTCGACCAGGATATTGTAATCGTTGACGTCATTGTGGATCGCCTGCACCGGCAGGGCGGCCAGTTGGTCGCGCAGCCCGGAGAATTCAGCGGCAATCTCCGTCAGCAACGCCCGCCGTGCCGGATCGGTAATCGCCTGCAACTCGGCATCGATCCAGCCCGCCTGCATCAGGTTCCATTTGAAATCGCGCGCCAGCCCGTCATGCGCGAACCCCTCCAACGCCCGGTCGGTGGCGCCCAGCACCCGGCCGAGTTTCAGGATCAGCTCTTCGGAATGCGGCAGAGCCTGCGCATAGCAACGCCCCGGCAGACGCTCAAGCAGCCAGACCCGGCGCGGCGCGCCCGCCTCATCCGCGACCTCGGGCAACATCGTCCCATCGAGCGCGGCAAACACCTTGGGAAAGGGCAGGCCCGGCGCCACCTCGGCGATGCGATCCAGCGCGGCGACCTGCATCTCGACCAGCCCTGCCTCGCAGCCGGGCCGCATCACCTTCAGCACATAGTCCCGCCCGTTGTGGGCCCGGGCCAGAAAGTTCAGGTCATATTCGCCATCGAGCCGTTCGAGAACCGCCTCGATCCCCCAATGCACCCGCAGGGCCTCTGCCCAGAACTCCGTCAGCACTGCCGCACTCCCATCACATTCCTGCCGAGGCGGTCATTGCCCCCCGGTTCTTCATTTCGCCAAAAAATACTCCGGGGGAGTCCCCGCAGGGGACGGGGGCAGCGCCCCCTTTTCCCTCAGTCCAGCTTGCGCAGCCGCGCCAGCAGGCTCGAGGTATCCCAGCGCCCGCCGCCCATCTTCTGCACGTCCTTGTAGAACTGGTCGACCAGCGCCGTGACCGGCAGGCTGGCGCCGGTCTCGTTGGCGGTGTCCAGGCAGATGCCCAGATCCTTGCGCATCCAGTCCACCGCGAATCCGTGGGTCCAGTGGTCGTCCAGCATGGTCTCGTATCGGTTGGCCATCTGCCAGCTGCCGGCGGCGCCCTGGCTGATCACCTCGACGACCGCGCGTCCATCAAGCCCCGCCTTCTCGGCGAAATGCAGCGATTCCGCGAGGCCCTGCACCAGACCTGCGATGGCGATCTGGTTGCACATCTTGGTGACCTGGCCGGCGCCGCTCTCGCCGATGCGGCGGCAGATCCGGGCATAGGCGGCGATCACCGGTTCGGCGCGGTCGTATTCAGCCTGATCGCCGCCGCACATGACCGACAGCACCCCGTTCTCGGCCCCCGCCTGACCGCCCGAGACCGGTGCGTCGACAAAGCCCACACCGCCGTCCTTGGCTGCGGCATGAAGCTCGCGTGTCACCTTCGCAGATACGGTCGTATGGTCGACGAACACGCTGCCTGCCGCCATGCCTGCCAGCGCGCCATCCGGCCCGGTGCAGACACTGCGCAGGTCGTCATCATTGCCGACACAGGCCATGACGAATTCGGCGCCTTCGGCGGCTGCGCGCGGCGTTGTGGCCATGGCGCCGCCATGCTGGGCCACCCATTTTTCGGCCTTGGCGGTGCTTCGGTTATAGACGGTGACGTCGTGGCCTGCGGATTTCAGGTGCCCCGCCATCGGATAGCCCATCACGCCCAGGCCAAGGAATGCTACTTTTGCCATCTCCGGATCCTCTCTCGTTATCCGGCGGCGAGTGTCCCCCGGCTTGTTCCCGACAGAGACAAAGCAAAGCTTGTGGCAAAGGGCAAGCCCGCGCGTCAGTCCGTCCCGCCCAGATCACGCAGGATCGGGCAATCGGGCCGGTTGTCGCCCGCGCAGGCATCGACCAGTTCTGTCAGGGTGTCGCGCATGGCGATCAGGTCGGTGATCTTGGTCTCGATCCGGGCCAGATGATCGCGGGCCACCTGTTTGACATCGGCGCTGGCGCGGCTCTGATCCTCGTAGAGCGCCAGCAGGGTGCGGCAGTCCTCGATGGTAAAGCCCAGCGCCCGGGCCCTGCCCAGAAAGGTCAGCTTGTGCAGGTCCTGTTCCCGAAACCGGCGATAGCCGTTCAGGTCGCGCTGGGGCGTGATCAGGCCGATATCCTCGTAATAGCGGATGGTCTTGGCGGGCAGGCCGGTGCGGTTGGCGACATCTCCGATATTCATGCCGGTCTCCTTACTCTGCCGGGGCGGGGGCGACCGCCGGGGGTGGGTTGGTCGCCTGTCGCGAAGCGGGCAGGGCGGCCCGCACCCGCCGCAGGCGCAGGGCGTTGGTGACGACAAAGACGCTCGACAAGGCCATCGCGCCCGCCGCCAGCACCGGCGACAGCATCGGCCCGCCAAACGGATAGAGCACGCCCGCCGCCACTGGGATAAGCAGCACGTTATAGCCAAAGGCCCAGCCCAGGTTCTGGCGGATGTTGCGCATGGTGGCGCGGCTCACCTCCAGCGCATTGGCCACGCCGCGCAGATCGCCCGACATCAGCACCACATCGGCCGCCTCGATGGCCACATCGGTGCCGGTGCCGACCGCGATGCCAGTATCGGCATGGGCCAATGCGGGGGCGTCGTTGATGCCGTCGCCGACAAAGGCCAGCGCGCCATGCTCCGTCCGCAGCGCATCCAGCGCCGCGACCTTGCCCTCGGGCATCACCTCGGCGGTGACCGCGTCGATGCTCAGTTTCGCCGCCAGCGCCTGTGCCGTGCGGGTGTTGTCGCCTGTGATCATGGCCACGCTCAGCCCCATCTGGTGGAACCGCTCGATGGCCTCGACCGTGCCGGGTTTCACCGGGTCCGAGACCGCCAGAACCGCCGCCGCACGGCCCCCGACCGACGCATAAAGCGGCGTCTTGCCCTCTGCGGCCCAGCCCGCCCCGATTTCGGCCAGCGAGCCCAGGTCGATACCTTCGCGGACGAACAGCCGGTCGGCGCCGACCAACACGTCCTGGCCCTCGACCGTGGCGCGGGCACCCAGCCCGGTCAGGCTCTGGAACCCGTCCACCGTAGGCACGTTGCCCTTGGCCGCGCGGGCAATGGCCGAGGCAATCGGGTGTTCCGATTGCGCCTCGACGGCTGCCGCCAGCCGCAATACGCCATCACGGTCAAACCCTTCGGCGGGGCTCAGATCGGTCAGTTCCGGCCGCCCCAGCGTCAGCGTGCCGGTCTTGTCGAAGGCAATCACCTTTGCCTCTTGCAGACGTTGCAGCGCGTCCCCCTTGCGAAACAGCACGCCCAGTTCGGCGGCACGTCCGGTTCCCACCATGATCGAGGTCGGCGTGGCCAGACCCATGGCACAGGGGCAGGCGATGATCAGCACCGCCACACCCGCGACCAAGGCGTGACCCAGCGCGGGCGATGGGCCAAAGGTCAGCCAGACCAGCACCGTCAGCGCCGCGACTCCCATCACGATGGGCACGAACCAGAGGGTGATCCGGTCCACCACCGACTGGATCGGCAGCTTGGCGCCCTGTGCCTGTTCCACCATGCGGATGATCTGGGCCAGAACCGTGTCGGCGCCCACCTTTTCGGCGCGCGCGCGCAGGGCGCCTGCGCCGTTCACGGTGCCGCCCACCAGCGTGTCGCCGGCGGATTTGGTTACCGGCACCGGCTCGCCGGTGATCATGCTCTCGTCCACATGGCTCTGCCCGTCCAGCACCACCGCGTCTGCCGGGATGCGGTCGCCGGGACGGATCAGCAGCGTGTCGCCGGGCTGGATATCGGCGATAGCCACCTCGACCGGCTGGCCATTGCGCTCGATCCGGGCATGGCGGGGTTGCAGGCCGACCAGCGCCTCGATGGCGGCACCGGTGCGCCCGCGCGCCCGCGCCTCCAGCCAGCGGCCCAGCAGGATCAGCGCGACGATGACGGCGGCGGCTTCGTAATAGACATTGGCGGTGCCGGCGGGCAGCAGGCCGGGGGCGAAGGTTGCCACGAGAGAGAATCCATAGGCGGCACCAGTTCCCATTGTGACCAGCGCATTCATGTCGGGGGCACCGCGCAGCAGGGCCGGGAAACCCTTGGCATAGAACACTCGACCGGGGCCGAGCAGCAATACCGTGGTGAGCGCAAACAGGATAAGATAACTGGCCTGTTGGCCGATGGTCGCCATGATCCAGTGATGCAGGGCCGGGATCATGTGCCCGCCCATCTCGATCAGGAAGACAGGCAGCGCCAGCAGGATGGCCAGCAGGGTCTGCCGTTTGAGCATCGCAGCCTCGTCCGAGGGCTCCTCGCCCCCGTCCTCGGCGCCTCCCTCGGGGCGGGCAGCATAGCCCGCAGCGGTCGAGACCGCCGCCAGCGCCACCGGATCGGTGCTGCCGGTGACATAGCTGACCCGCGCGGTACGGGTGGCCAGATTGACCTGCGCCGCAACCACGCCGGGCGTGGCGTTCAGCGCCCGTTCGACCCGGCCCACACAAGAGGCGCAGCTGAGCCCTTCGACCGTCAACGTGGTTTCCGACACCTCGGCCGGATAGCCCGCATCCGCCGCCGCCTGGGTCAGCGCGGCGACCGGGCTGTCATGGTGGACCTGCGCCGTCCTGGTGGCAAAGTTGACCGAGGCCCCGGCAACCCCCGGAACCGCCAACAAGGCGCGTTCCACCCGGCCCACACAGCCGGCGCAGCTCAAGCCCGTGATCTTCAGCGATGTGGTTTGTGCTGACATGCGACTCGTCCTTGTTCTATGATCACCCCTCAGATGGAGCTTCCAGTCACAGGAAGGTCAAGAGGGTGCCCGGAAAATTCTCAGCCACGTCCGATTTTACTTTCCATCAGCCGTTGATAGAGGCCCGGCGACAGCCGGTTGATCCACCAGGCCAGCCGTGCCACCCGGCCCACCGGGATCATGTCTTGGCCCCGGTCGAGGCCGCGCAAAATGGTCGCCGCCGCCGCCTCGGGCGTCATGTAGTCCATCCCGTCCGTGGCCGAGCCGGGCCGGGCGATGCCGTCGGGCTGCGCCTGCGCATTGCCCAGATTGGTGGCGACAAAGGACGGCGCCGCGATTTGCACCCGCACCCCATGCGCGCGCTCCTCGGACCGCAACGATTTGAAAAACCCCTCCAGAGCGTGTTTGGACGCGGCATAGGATGTGCGGCTGTATAGCGGCGCGAACCCCGCCACCGAGGAAATCGCCAGATGGGTGCCGCGCGCCTGCCGCACGGGCGACAGCAAGGCGCGGGCCATGTTCACGGCAGCGAAATAGTTGATCTCGAACACCCGGCGATGGCTGGCCTCGTCACTGTCTGCAAACAGGCCGATCTGGGTGATGCCGGCATTATAGACGGCAAGGTCCACCCCTTGCGGCCCGCTGGCAAGGGCGCAGGCCGCGGCCAGCTGGCCGGGATCGGTGAGGTCGCATTGAATGACGCGCTGGGTCTCGCCAGCCTCGATGGTCGAGATATCGCGATCGAGCAGCGTTACATGCCACCCGCGCGCTTGCAGCGTATCCGACAGCGCCCGGCCCAACCCGCCAGCCCCCCCTGAGATCACCGCCCGCTTCACAACCCCACCTCGCGCCGCCAGAGGTCGAAGACCTCGGCGCTGGTCAGCTCGGGTGTATAGCCGAACACCTGTTTCAGCGCGTCATTGGCCAGCACCGGGCGATATTGCAGGAACCGCACCTGTTCGGGCCCATAGCGCGACAGACCCAGCGGCCGCGCGAGCGCGAGCGCCGCCTTCAACGCCAGTGCAGGCAAGCGCAGCACCGGCTTGCCCAGGGCGTGTGCAAGGTCCGAAACCCCCATCACCCCATCGCCCGCCACGTTGAATATGCCCGCTGGCCCATCTCCCGCTGCCCGCGCCAGAATACGGGCCAGATCGCGGGTCCAGATAAAGACAAACGGGCTTTCCGATCCGCGCACCGCCAGCAGGCGGGGTTTGTGAAAGAGGGCGGTAATCTGGTTCTCGGTGCCCGCGCCCAGAACCGTTCCCACCCGCAGCACCACCTGTTCCAGCTCGGGCGCGCTCTGGCGCGCCTGGGCCAGCATCTCCTCGACCTGGCGTTTGTGATCGGCATAGGCAAACTCGGGATTGCCGCGCAGCGGATCGCTTTCGCGCAGGGGCACCGGGTTGTCGGCGTGATAGCCATAGGCCGCCCCCGAGGATGTCACCACCAGTCGCCGCACCCCATGCGCCAGAGAGGCTTCCAGCACCGCCCGCGTGCCGCCGACGTCGACGCGATGGGCGACCTCGCGCGCCACACCGGGTGACACGATAGAGGCGAGGTGAATGACCACATCCGGCTGAACCTTGGCAATAACCCGGTCAGGGTCATCGCCCGTCACATCCATCTTGAAATAGGGCATACCCTCGGGCAGCGGATCGGGTCGCGCAAGGTCAGTGGCAAAGACCTGCTGGCCGGACAGTTCGGCCAACAACGCCTGTCCCACCATGCCCGCCGCACCGGTGATCAGGATGCGGCTCATCGTCTGGCCTCGGTCCGCGACATCAGCATGGCCAGCCCAAGGCCCGAGATCGCGTGCCAGATCCCCCAGAACGCCGCCGCCACCGCCATACCGCCCAGCCCATGGAAAAAGGCAAAGATCAGCACAAGGCCAAGGCCCGAGTTCTGGATGCCGGTTTCGATCGTCACCGCGCGCCGGTCGTAAGGGGACAGCCGGGTCAGAGTGGCCACAACCCAGCCGCCCCCCAGAGCCAGGGCATTGTGAAGGATCACAAGCCCGGCGACAGCTCCGGCGAAACTCAGGAAGTACCCCCAATTTGCAGCCAGAGCGAGTATGATGAACGCGATGAAGATGCCCATCGACAAGAGTTGCAGTGGCCGCCGCAACCGCGCTGTCAGGGCAGGGCGGCGCATGTTCAGCGCCACGCCCAGGATCAGTGGCAGGATCAGCATCAACCCGACCGTGATGGCGATCTGCACAGGGTCGATACGGGTCTCTTGCAGGATGGCGCGGGTGGGGGGATACAGGCTCCCCCACAGCGCGATATTGGCGGGCGTCATCACGATGGCGCCCACGGTGGCAAAGGCGGTCATCGACACCGACAGCGCCGCGTTGCCGCCGGCCCGATGGGTGATGAAGTTCGAGATATTGCCGCCCGGACAGGCCGCCACCAGAATGAGGCCCAGCGCAATCGACGGGTGCGGCGCGGTCAGCCAGACTAGCGCGAAGGTCAGCACCGGCAGCACCACGAATTGCGAGAAGAGCCCCACCAGCACCGGTTTCGGTCCGTGCGACAAGCGGCGGAAATCCTCGACCGTCAGGTCAATGGCGATGGAGAACATCACCACCGCAAGGATTGCGTTCAGCAGCATCAGCGAGGCGGGCGAAAAGTTCAGCAGGATATCGTCTATGCCGGTCATGCTCGCGTGTCCTTCAGCCGTTTGATCCATCCGGTCACCGCGCCGCGATAGGTGGCCTTGTCCACGTAATAGGCCATGCGCGCCAGCTTGAGGTAGTTCATGCCGCCGGTCGCCCGTTCAAAGCCTGCCGATTTCTCAGCCTTCAACTCTGCCGCCGCCTTGTTGCCCGTGCGCAGGCCCGTGATATAGCGCGCCACCATCTCGGCTTGTTCATGGCGGCCCTGCCAGCCCAGACCGCTGGCCTCGATCATCCCCAGCACAAAGAGGTCGTCGCGCTCGGGATGCAGCGCGTTCAGGTACAGATGCGGCGCATCGCCCAGCCAGTTCAGCTGGTCGCGGTCGATGAATGGATAAAACAGCTTGTAGCCGGTGGCGGCGAGGATCATGTCATACTCCTCGCTCGAACCATCGGCAAAGATCACCCGGATTCCGTCAAAACGGTCGATATCGGGACGGATGCGCAAATCGCCATGGCCCGCGTGATAGAGAACCAGCGAATTGACCACCGGGTGGCTTTCATACAGCTGGTAGTCGGGCTTGGGGAATCCGTATTTCTGCGGATCGCCCACGAACCATTTCAGGATCATCCCGTCGACCCGCCGTTTCAGCCACATCGGCAGCTTGATCATGCCGCCCAGCGTATCGGCCGGTTTGCCAAAGACGTATTTCGGGACAAAGTAGTATCCGCGCCGCATCGACAGGTCGCACATCACCCCGTGATGGATCGCATCCACCGCGATGTCGCAGCCGGAATTGCCCGCCCCCACGATCAGCACCCGCTTGCCATCGAATTGCGAGGGGTGGCGGTAGGCCGAGGAATGAATCAGTTCGCCGTCAAATGTTCCCTTGAATTCCGGCATGTTGGGCTCGGATAATGTGCCATTGGCGATCATCACCCCGGCATAGGTTTCCGTGTGCTCCCCCTCTGCGTCGCGCCACGTGACACGCCATCCTTCGCCCGGCCCGCCCAGCGGCTCACACCGCAGCACCTCGGCCCCGAAACGGTAATGTTCGCGCAGCCCAAAGCGGTCGGCGAAGGCGTTGAAGTACCGCTTCAGCTCTCGGTGCGAGGGGTATTCGGCGACCGCGTCCTCCATCGGGAAATCGGTGAACTCGGTCATCCGCTTGGAGGAGATCAGATGCGCGCTGTCGTACATGGTCGAGCGCGGGCCATCGATGTCCCACAGCCCGCCCACATCCGAATGCAGCTCGAACCCGTCAAAGGCGATGCCCTGTTCCAGCATCACCTTGGCCATGGCCAGCCCCATCGGACCTGCCCCGATCAGGGCAAATCTGTCGCGCGTTTCTGTCATCGCTGTTCTCCCGTTGCTTTTAGATTGAACGATCGTTCAAAATAAGGCAAGATAATTTGCAAAAGGGATGTTTGTTTTGGAGAAACAACGGCAACGGGCGCCCTCGGCGCGGTCCTTGCAGACCCGGGCCCGTATTCTGGATGCGGCAGAGCAGTTGTTTGCCGCGCGCGGATTCGAGGGCGCCTCGATTCGCGACATAGCCAAGGCGGCGGGGGTGCAGGGCGGGCTGGTGGCCCATCATGGCGGCAGCAAGGAAGAGCTGTTTCACCTTGTCGTCTCGCGCCGCGCGGGAGAGTTGTCGCGCATCCGGATCGAGGCGCTGGAGACGGCGCGCGGGCGCGGCCCGCTCGATCTGGCGTGCATCCTCGATTGCTTCATCCGGCCCTATGTGACGCTGGCACAGGAGGGCGGGCCGCAATGGGTGGCCTATGGGCGGCTGCTGGCGCATGTCTCGGCCGATCGGCGCTGGAGCGCGCTGGCGGCAGAGTGTTTCGACCCCACCGCGCAGCGCTTCATTGCAGAGATCGCCGCCCTCTACCCGGATGCGGCGCCGAGGCAGGCGGCGATGGGGCAGATCTATGCGGTCTCGGCGATGCTGGCTCATGTCTATTCCGCCTGGCGTCTGGACACGCTCAGCCCCGACGCGGAGGAGGCGGGCGCGGATCAGCTGATCGCGTTTGCCACGGCTGGCATTCACGCGGTCATGTCCGGGCGCGCGCCGGAAAAATGACATTTTTCCGGGCCGTTTTCCGGCGCGGAAAACGGCCGCCTGCCGTCAGCGCGCGCGTCGTTGCGATGTCAGAGTGCTTCGCCTTCTTGCGGGACCGGTGTGTGGTTGAAACTATAGCCGGTGCGGCAAGCCTCTTCCCCGCCCAGCTCTGCGATCCGCCTTTTCTGATCGGCAAAGGCGCGGGCATTCACCGTCTCAGGGTTGCAGATGGCCCGCAGGCGGTGCTCGCCTTCGGCCAGCAGCGCGCGCAGGTCGGGATCTCCCTCGGCGCGCGGGGCTAGATCGGTCAGTTCCTGCGGGTCGCGCTCCAGATCGAAGAGTTGCGGTGCCTCCCCGACGTAGTGGACATATTTCCAGCGGCCCCAGCGCAGCATAAACGTGCCGGTGCGCGAACCGCCGTCATGATATTCGCTGAACCCGGCCCGGTCGGGATCATCGGGTGCAGAGGCAATACTGCGCAGTGACAGGCCGGGGAGGTCCTCGCGCGCCGCCACTCCGCAGACCTCGCGCGCGGTGGCGGCAATGTCGGTAAGGCTGGTGCAGGTCGATACGCGTTGCCCCGCAGGGATGCCCGGCCCGGCGGCAATCATAGGCACGCCGGCGCTGGCCTCGTACATCACCTGCTTGGTCCAGAAACCCTGATCGCCCATCATGTCTCCATGGTCGGAAACATAGAGGACCACGGTGTTGTCGGCCTGTCCGCCCGCCTCAAGCGCCGCCAGCACCCGGCCAACGCAATCATCCATGAAGGAGGTCAGCCCGTAATAGGCGGCCTTGGCCTCGCGCATCTTCAGCGCGTCGAAATAGGCGTCATAGTTGAAGAAACCGCCGATATTGCGCAATTCGGCATGATCCGGCAGGCCCTGGCCATAGCCCACCGGCAGGTCCATGTGGTCTGGATCATAGAGCGCAAACCATTCCTCTGGGCAGGTCAGCGGGTAATGCGGGCTGACCAGCGATACGAAGGCGGCCCAGGGATGCTCTTGGCGGGCCGGGTCGGCCAGCCAGGCCTCGGCCGCGGCGGTGATGGCGCGGTCATAGTCGGTATAGCTGCTGGCACCCACCCCGACATCCGCCGCCAGTTCGGCGGCGGCCTCATAGGCGGGCGGGTTCTTGCGCAGCAGGCCCACGGTCCAGCCGATGCCACCCACCACATGCATCGGCAGGATCTCCTGCGAGAACCCGTTGTCGTCCTCGGTGGCGCGGAAATGCAGCTTGCCGATGGAGACGACCTCGCGCCCGGCATCGCGCAGATCATGCATCCAGCTGCGCGGCTGACCGGCATAGGGGGTGGCGCTGTCCCAATGGCCGGTCCTGTGGATCCAGTCGCCCGTGGCAAGCGCTGCCCGGGTCGGCACGCACATGGGCGAGGGGGTATAGGCGGCCTCGAACATCGTGCCGCGCGCGGCCAGCGTGTCCAGGTTGGGCGTCTTGACGATGGGATGCCCGGCGCATCCCATCGCGTCCTTGCGATGCTCGTCCGAGATGATCACCAGCAGATTGAGCAGCTCTGTCATGTTCGGCCCCTGGTACCATCAGGAGTTTGCTGTCTGTGCATCGCGCAGCAAGCGACGCAAGATCTTGCCCGAGGCAGATTTCGGGATCTCATCCACCACCTGTAACTGGCGCACCTGCTTGTAATGCGCCAGCCGGGTGTCGAGATAGGTCTGCACCTCGGCCAGGCTTGGCCCGGCCTGACCGGCCGCGGCGACGACAAAGGCCAGCGGCACCTCGCCCGCCTCGTCATCGGGGGCGCCGATCACCGCCGCATCCGCGATGGCAGGGTGGGTCAGCAGCGCCGCCTCGACCTCGGCCGGTGCGACCTGGAACCCCTTGTACTTGATCAACTCCTTCAAGCGGTCGGTGATATAAAGGAATCCGTCCTCGTCGAAATGGGCGATGTCGCCGGTGCGCAACCAACCGCCCTCGACGATGGTGGCGCGGGTGGCGGCCTCGTTGTTGAGATATCCCTTCATTACCTGCGGACCCCGTATCCACAATTCTCCATCCTCGCCCTGCGGCAGGTCGGCGCCGGTCTCGGGGTCGACGATGCGGCACTCGGTGTTCGATATCGCCACGCCCGAGGCGCCCGGCTTGCCCTCTCCACGTGGCGAGACATGACTGACCGGGCTTAGCTCGGTCATGCCATACCCTTGGTTCACTTTTGCACTGATGCGCCCCCCCAGAGCCTCGGCCACGTCGCGGCCCAGCGGGGCTGCGGCGCAGAACACCTGTTCGACGCAGGACAGGTCGTAATTGGCCACCACCGGATGCTTGGCCAGCGCAATGGCGACCGGTGGAACGATCCACAGCCGGGGCGTGCGGTACCGGGACACGCAGTCCAGATACTGCTCCAGATCGAAGCGCGGCAGTGTCACAAGACCGCCACCGCCGGTCAGGTATATGTTCATCAGCACCTGCAAGCCGTAGATATGGAAGAACGGCAGAAAGGCGGTGGTCATCTCGCCCGGGTTCAGGTCGGCAGGCAGCAGCGTCTGGTCGATATTCACCACGAGGTTGCGATGGGTCAGCATCACCCCCTTGGGCATACCGGTGGTGCCCGAGGAATAGGGCAGCACCACCACATGCTCGGCCACGTCGACGGGCACCTGTTGCTCAATCGGTGTGCCCATCAGCGCGCCGAATGACAGCATGCCCTCTGGCGCGTCTCCGACCACCACGATCCGGTCGACATCGGTGCCCTCGATTGCAGCGCGGGCAGTGTCCAGAAAAGCCGGAATGGTCACCAGAACCTGCGCCCCGGCGTCTTTTAGCTGATGATGTACTTCGGGCGCGGTATAGGTCGGGTTGATCGTGGTGATGGTGCCGCCGGCCCAGGCGACGCCGTGAAAGGCGATGCAATATTCCGGCAGGTTCGGCAGCATCAGCCCGACGCAAGTGCCCGCACCCATCCCGCGCTCGGTCAGGCCCCCGGCCAGGGCCTTGACTGCGTGGATGAATTGAGCGCCGCTATAGCTGCGCCCGCTGGGTCCATCGATCAGGATGGTCATCTTTGGGTCGATCCCCTCGAACACCCGTTCGGTGACGGTCTTGTCGCTCAGGGCGACATCCTCGAATCTGCTCTTGATAATGGTCATTTGAAATTCTCCCCCTGAAGCCGGGCGCTGCCCGGTCAGATCATGCTAGAGGCAGGCAGGTTATTTCCAAAGGAATAACACGGGGTGCCCGGCAAACGATCTTGCGCTTCGTTGCCGAACCTCCTATAGAGCGCACGTCGATAAGGCGATTTGAGCCATAAAATAATGAGACGAGCAGGGTCGGGAGCATCCGGCCCTCTTTGTTTTGTGGTAACAAGACCGGATCGTCTGACCAATCCGTGCCGCCCCGGCGGACATCAAACAAGACCGGCGGAGACAACCGCTCGGCCAGCAAAAACCGAACTGAAAAGGAAATCAACGCCGCATGGCTAACGCATCCATGGAGGAATTCGAAGCCCTCCTTAACGAAAGCTTCGAAATGGACACCCCCGAAGAGGGATCGGTTGTCAAAGGCAAGGTCATCGCGATCGAAGCGGGCCAGGCCATCATCGACGTCGGCTACAAGATGGAAGGCCGCGTCGAGCTGAAAGAATTCGCAAATCCCGGCGAAGCGCCTGAGATCTCGATCGGCGACGAGGTAGAAGTCTACCTGCGTGCCGCCGAGAACGCCCGTGGCGAAGCTGTCATCTCGCGCGAGATGGCCCGCCGCGAAGAGGCCTGGGACCGTCTGGAAAAAGCCTATGCCGACGACCAGCGCGTCGAAGGCGCGATCTTTGGTCGCGTCAAGGGTGGCTTTACCGTCGATCTGGGCGGTGCTGTGGCCTTCCTGCCCGGCAGCCAGGTCGACGTGCGCCCCGTGCGCGATGCTGGCCCGCTGATGGGTCTGAAACAGCCATTCCAGATCCTGAAAATGGACCGTCGCCGTGGCAACATCGTCGTGTCGCGCCGCGCCATCCTGGAAGAAAGCCGCGCCGAACAGCGCGCCGAAGTCATCGGCAACCTGACCGAAGGTCAGACCGTCGACGGCGTGGTCAAGAACATCACCGAATACGGTGCATTTGTTGACCTGGGCGGTGTGGACGGCCTGCTGCACGTCACCGACATGGCATGGCGTCGCGTCAACCATCCCAACGAGATCCTGAACATCGGCGAGACCGTCAAGGTCCAGGTGATCAAGATCAACAAGGACACCCACCGTATCAGCCTGGGCATGAAGCAGCTCCAGGAAGATCCGTGGGATCTGGTCGGTGCCAAGTATCCGCTGGAATCGGTGCATACCGGCCGCGTGACCAACATCACCGACTACGGCGCATTCGTCGAGCTGGAGCCGGGCGTCGAAGGCCTGGTGCACGTCTCGGAAATGTCCTGGACCAAGAAGAACGTTCACCCCGGCAAGATCGTTTCGACCAGCCAGGAAGTGGAAGTCATGGTTCTGGAGATCGACAGCGCCAAGCGTCGCGTGTCGCTGGGCCTGAAACAGACCATGCGCAACCCTTGGGAAGTCTTTGCCGAGACTCATCCCGAGGGCACCGTGGTCGAGGGCGAGGTCAAGAACATCACCGAATTCGGTCTGTTCATCGGCCTTCCGGGCGACATCGACGGCATGGTTCACCTGTCCGACCTGTCCTGGGACGAGCGCGGCGAAGACGCGATCCAGAACTATCGCAAGGGTGACGTGGTCAAGGCCGTCGTCTCCGAAGTCGATATCGACAAGGAACGCATCTCGCTGTCGATCAAATCGGTGGGCGGCGACAAGTTCGCCGAGGCCGTGGGCGGCGTGAAGCGTGGCTCGGTCATCACCGTGAATGTCACCGCGATCGAGGATGGCGGCATCGAGGTGGAATACGAAGGCATGAAATCCTTCATCCGCCGTTCGGACCTGTCGCGCGACCGCGCCGAACAGCGCCCCGAGCGCTTCTCGGTCGGTGACAAGGTGGATGTCCGCGTCACCAACGTCGACAGCAAGACCCGTCGTCTGGGCCTGTCGATCAAGGCACGCGAGATTGCCGAAGAGAAAGAGGCCGTGGAACAGTACGGCTCGTCCGACTCGGGTGCATCGCTGGGCGATATCCTGGGCGCGGCGCTGAAGGGCGACAACTAAGTCCTTCGCCGGCCTAAAGACAACAAAGAGCCCCGCAGGAGCGATCCTGCGGGGCTTTTCCGTTCTGACAGGGGCCTGATGTGGTCTATCCGAAAATCGACCAGCCCGTTGCCCGTGCCAGCTGTTCGACCGCCAGCGTGCCAAGAGCGGAATTGCCATGTGGGTTCAGCCCGGGCGACCAGACCGCGATCGAGGCCCGGCCAGGCGCGATGACCAGAATGCCACCGCCGACCCCACTCTTGCCGGGCAGACCGACGCGATAGGCGAAATCTCCCGACCCGTCATAGTGGCCGCAGGTCAGCATTAGAGCATTGATCCGGCGCACACTGGCGCGCGAGATCAGTGAAGGCGCGGTTTGGCCCCCGACGAGGAACCGGCCAGCCATAGCCAGTTGGCGCGCTGTCATTTCTATCGCGCATTGGTGGAAGTAGGTGCCGCAGGTCAGTTCCGGGCTGTTTACGAAATTGCCATGCGCCGCAAGGAAATGCGCCAGCGCCATGTTGCGGTGGCCGTGATCGGTTTCAGAGCGCGCCACAGACTCGTCGATATGGATGTTCTCATCATCCGCGGCGGCCCGCACGAAACGCAGGATTTCGCCCAGAACCTCTCGGGGTTGATGGCCCGCAAGAATTGCGTCGGTAACCACTAGCGCGCCTGCGTTGATAAACGGGTTGCGAGGTATGCCGCTCTCGTGTTCGAGTTGCAGGATCGAATTGAAGGGCTGCCCGGACGGCTCCCGACCGACCCGCTGCCAAAGCCTGTCTCCCAGTCGACCAAGGGCCAGGGCCAGGGTGAAGACCTTGGAAACCGACTGAATGGAGAACGGCGTATCCGCATGTCCCGCGGCAAAGCAGCGGCCGTCGGCCAGGGCCAGCGCGATGCCGAACTGGCCAGGGTCAACCGAGGCAAGTTCGGGGATGTAATCGGCGACACGGCCCTTGTCGGCGATGGCGAGCATCCCTGCCTCGATCCCCTCGAGAAGGGTGTTGTAGTCCATATCGTCGATATCTCCTCGCGCGTGGTTGGAAAGGCTCATACCTCTATCCTTGCCAGCTGGCAAAACCGAACTTGGTGCAGTGGCCTGGTTGAACGGGCCGACCTGTCGCTGGTGCGGAGTGCTGCGAATCAAGAGGCTTTGCATGCGCAGCAATCGGTCTTGGCAAGGCTCCGGCAGGGGGTCTCGTCCCGGAATCCGGGCCCATCGCCCTGCTGAATGACAGCTCTGTTGACGGTTAATTGTGGGCAAATGGCGAAATATGGCTTGGCCGCAATCGGTAACCTGTTTCCGCAGAAGGGTTTTCTGCCTATAGTCCCTGACATAAGAATGACGACCTTTGGCGTTGGGAGGGCCAGGCGCATGATCCGTTCGGAACTGATCCAGAAGATTGCCGATGAAAATCCGCACCTCTATCAGCGGGATGTCGAGCGGATCGTGAACACAGTGTTCGAAGAAGTCACCGATGCCATGGCACGCGGGGACCGGGTCGAACTGCGCGGCTTCGGCGCTTTCTCGGTCAAGAAGCGGGACGCGCGCATTGGTCGCAATCCCAGAACCGGCGATACAGTCCATGTAGAGGAAAAGCACGTGCCGTTCTTCAAGACCGGCAAGCTGCTGAGGGATCGCCTGAACGGAAAAGCCTGACCCATGATGCGCTATATTCGCTACGCCTTTCTTGCAACGCTTGGGATCGTGCTGGTTTCGGTGTCGCTGGCCAATCGCCAGATGGTGACGCTGAGCCTGCTGCCCGAAGACCTGGCCCATCTGCTGGGGGTCAACTTCTCGTTGACGCTGCCGCTGTTTCTGGTGGTGCTGGGGGGGATCGCGGCGGGCGTGGTGATAGGTTTCGTCTGGGAATGGCTGCGCGAGCACAAGCATCGCCGCACGGCGGATGTAAAGCACCGCGAGGTGCGTAAGCTCGAGCGTGAAGTCAAGTCGCTCAAGAAGAAGCAGAACGAGGGTAAGGACGAGGTCCTGGCGATTCTCGATGATGCCGCTGCCTGATCGCTGAAATGGGTGACGACATTCGCGTCAAGATTTGCGGGCTGACCGATCCAGAACAGCTGCGTGTCGCCGTTGAGGCGGGGGCGCGATACGTCGGCTTCGTGTTCTTTGCAAGATCACCCAGGCACCTGCCGGTGGACCGAGCGGTTGAACTGGCGGTGTCGGTCCCAGTTGGGGTGGCCAAGGTGGCATTGGTGGTGAATCCAACCGATGCGGACCTGGACGCCATCACCGCCGCCGTTCCGCTCGACATGCTTCAGCTTCACGGCAAGGAAAGTCCTGCGCGCGTGACCGAGGTGAAGGCACGCTATGGTCTGCCAGTCATGAAGGCGATCGGGGTGGCCGAGGCAGCCGATCTGGCGCAGATCGACCTCTATTCCGATGTGGCGGACCAGTTGCTGATAGACGCCAAGCCGCCGTCAGGTGCGGACCTGCCCGGTGGCAACGGGCTGGCCTTTGACTGGCGGCTGCTGGCGGGGCGGAAGTATTGGCGCAAGCCCTGGATGCTGGCAGGCGGGTTGACGCCTGACAATGTGGGCGAGGCGATCCGTCTGACCGGGGCGCGGCAGGTCGATGTCTCGTCGGGCGTCGAATCCGCGCCGGGGGTCAAGGATGCCGGGCTGATCCGAGGTTTTCTTGCGGCTGCTCGGGCGCAGTAACCCATTCTTTACCAGGTCTTGCGCAGTATGGCGTTATGAATCTCGCCCTCCCACCCTAGAGCCCTGAGCAATGGTTCGATCATTTGTTTACCGCAAAATCCGCCCGTTCCGGCGGTGTGGTGCGCCGCAAGGTGCGGGATATGGAACGGATGGTGGGGCGGGAGGCGTTCCTGGCGGAGATCCGACGCCGTGGTTTCACTGCTGTCGAGAATGCGGGGCAGGTGATCGTGTTCTGCAACGCCGAACCCGTTCGCCTGATCACGGCGCGGGCACAAACTTTCTCTGAAAGTTTGTGATCAAATCCTGAGCAGGATTTGGTGTCAGACTTTCGCGAAAGTCTGACCGCTTTACCTTTCAGCGTTGTACCGCTAGTGCTGGTCCGCGATATCAGGGAGCACGCCATGGCCAACGACCTTTTCAATTCCTTCA
This sequence comes from Ruegeria sp. YKSD163, assembly GCF_059612905.1. Taxonomy (NCBI): domain Bacteria; kingdom Pseudomonadati; phylum Pseudomonadota; class Alphaproteobacteria; order Rhodobacterales; family Roseobacteraceae; genus Ruegeria; species Ruegeria sp. YKSD163. The sequence continues at coordinate 26,613 of NZ_JBXWRM010000016.1, read as the reverse complement.
TGTCCGGGCCTGACGAACAGGGCCGTTTCGGAATCTTCGGGGGGCGTTTTGTCAGCGAGACGTTGATGCCACTGATCCTGTCGTTGGAAGAGGAATATGAGAAGGCCAAGATAGACCCGAGCTTCTGGGCGGAAATGAACGATCTCTGGGCAAACTATGTGGGCCGCCCGTCGCCGCTCTACTTTGCCGAACGGCTGACCCAAGAGCTGGGCGGTGCCAAGGTCTATATGAAACGGGACGAACTGAACCACACCGGTGCGCACAAGATCAACAATGTGCTGGGCCAGATCATCCTGGCGCGCCGAATGGGCAAGACTCGGATCATCGCCGAAACCGGCGCTGGGCAGCATGGTGTTGCGACCGCGACGGTCTGCGCCAAGTTCGGCCTGAAATGCGTGGTCTACATGGGCGCCCATGATGTGCGCCGCCAGGCGCCCAACGTGTTCCGCATGCGCTTGCTGGGGGCTGAGGTTATTCCGGTCACCTCAGGCCGTGGTACGCTAAAGGATGCGATGAATGACGCGCTGCGCGACTGGGTGACCAATGTGCGCGACACCTTCTACTGTATCGGTACGGTGGCGGGACCGCACCCCTATCCGGCGATGGTGCGCGATTTCCAGTCGATCATCGGCAAGGAAGCCAAGGAACAGATGATGAAGGCAGAGGGCCGTCTGCCCGATACCATCATCGCCGCCATCGGTGGCGGCTCCAACGCCATGGGTCTGTTCTACCCCTTCCTCGATGACAAGAGCGTCAACATCATCGGGGTCGAGGCCGGTGGCAAGGGCGTCAACGAGAAGATGGAGCATTGCGCCTCGCTGACCGGTGGCCGCCCCGGTGTGCTGCATGGCAACCGCACCTATCTGCTTCAGGACGACGACGGCCAGATCCTCGAAGGTTATTCGATCTCGGCGGGTCTTGATTATCCCGGTATCGGGCCAGAGCATTCCTGGCTCCATGAGGTCGGGCGCGCCAAATATGTCTCGATCACCGACAAGGAGGCGCTGGAAGCGTTCCAGCTTTGCTGCGCGACCGAGGGGATCATCCCGGCGCTCGAACCCAGCCACGCGCTGGCCCACGTGATGAAGATCGCGCCGGACCTGCCCAAGGATCACATCATCTGCATGAACATGTGTGGCCGGGGTGACAAAGACATCTTTACGGTGGCCAAGTTCCTGGGTTTTGACATGTCCGATACCGAAGGGCGTGACGCAGAGGACTGAGTCGATTGTTCCGGGTTGCGCCGGCTCAAGGGTTCAGACCCATTCGGAATAAACCAAAGATGGATGAAAGCGGCTCTCGAGGCCGCTGTTCTGCTTTTCGGGATGAGGTGACTTTCGAGCGTATTGCCCGCAACATTCTGAAAAAACTGATAAACCTTTGTTTATTCGCCACTGCTCACATTCTTGTCGTCCTTCTAAACCACAGATCAATTCCCCCCATCGAACCAGTCGTAAAGCTTGAACTCGCCGTTTGGTTTTGACGGTGCGCATTTGCGATGGAGGTATGAAATGCGAAAGACAATGACATCCAGGGTTGCGGTTGCGGCCGGAGCAATTCTTGTCGGCGGGCTGGTGGGGTTTGCCGAGGCCAGCGTGGTGCAGACCGACCTGAGTGCACCGGATTCGGCGAGCAATTCCGATACGGTTGCACAAACCGAGGTCGGGAGCTTCGTGGTTGCAGGTCGCGAGGATAACGGGCGTGGCCGCGGTCGCGGACGCGGCGGAGATGATGGCGCGGACCATGATGCGGGCGACGATCACGGCGGTCGCGGACGCGGCGGAGATGGTGGCGCGGACCATGATGCGGGCGACGACAACGGCGGTCGCGGACGCGGCGGGGATGACGGCGCGGACCATGATGCGGGCGACGACCATGGCGGTCGCGGGTCCGGCGGGGATGATGGCCCCGGCCACGATGCGGGCGACGATCATGGCGGCCATGGCGATGATGGCCCGGGAGATGACGATTGAACGACCGGGGGTTGCCTTGATCCCACGAAGCGGCAAACCTGCCGTGACTCCTGCCCTGATCAGGGCAGGAGTCTTGTTGATCAGGTAGGCAAATGGATCGCAGAAGCTTCATCACTTCCGGACTGGCACTGATGTGCTGGGGCGGCGCCCTCTGGGCTCAAACCACGACGGATACGATCACCCGACAGCTCAGGGCGCAGGGGTATACGTCAGTCGAGGTAAGCCGGACCCTGCTGGGGCGTGCGCGGATCGTTGCGAGACGCCCGGGGGAACAGCGCGAAATCATTGTCAATCCTCGGACTGGCGAGATCTTGAGGGATTATTGGCAAGGCAACCGGGTTTCCACTGGTGGCGGCTTGCTCGATCGGTCGCCCGAGACCGAAACCGAAACCGACGACGGTGGTGGCCGGGGGCGCGGTCGGGGCCGGGGCCGAGGAGGCGAGGATTCGAGTTCGGACAGCGGATCAGATGGGGATGACGGCGGCGACGATGGTGGCGACAACAGCGGCCACGGCGGAGGCGACGATGGTGGCAGCGGTTCGGGTGGCGATGGTGACGATTGATCTGCTCCGGATCGGTATTGCCGGGTCTGCGCCCGCATGAGGGGCGTTGCGATCCTGTTGGCGATTGCCGTTGTGCAGACGGTGTGCGCCGTTTTCTTCGTGTCCGATATCTTGTTGACCGTGATCGGCCTGCGTACCACGCCGATCAGTTGGCAGACCCGGGAACTGTTGGAAATCGGCGCGGCAATCGGTTTGCTGCTAGGCGGGGTCCTTGGTTGGCTCGCCTTGAGCCGGACCTGGCGCCGAGCGCACAGGGCTGAGGCCAGGCTGCGTGCCGCATCCGGAGCCTTCATGGAGTTGCTGGACGAACGGTTCGAGGAATGGGGTTTGACGGCGGCCGAACGGGACGTTGCCCTGTTTGCGATCAAGGGGTGCAGCCTTCAGGAAATCGCGGCGCTGCGCAACACCTCCGAAGGGACGGTCAAGGCGCAAACCAACGCGATCTATCGCAAGGCGGGCGTATCTGGGCGCCCCCAATTGCTGGGCCTCTTCATCGAAGACCTGATGACCGGTGACCTGATGCCGGAACAGGCGGGCAAGGATCAGTCGCGCCGGACCGCGTGACGTTCCAGAACTTCCAGCGGAACGACTTCCAGTGCGCGCCTGTGCGTCGCCTCCAGGTGCACCTGCGGGCCACACCCCTCGTCGGCGGCCTGCATGAAACGCGCCGCACACAGGCACCAGCGGTCGCCGGGCTTCAGCCCGGCAAAGCCGAACTCGGGCCGAGGGGTGCTGAGGTCATTGCCGACATATTTGGAATAGGCGAGGAATTCGGCCGTCATCACGGCACATACCGTGTGGCTGCCCTGATCCTGCGCGCAGGTGTTGCAATGCCCGTCGCGAAAGAAGCCGGTGACGGGATCGGTCGAGCAGGGCGCCAGCGCTCCACCCAGAACATTGAGACTCGGGTCGGGTGTCATGATCCGATCCTAAAGGCTTTGCGCGATTTTGCGGAACATTTCGATATTGGCCTCGTTCACGCCATCGCCGCGAAAGCCGCGATCGGCGCCGGTGGTGACGATCACCACGCCGCGCGGCTGGTCGAAATAGATGTATTGGCCATAGACGCCGCGCGCCAGGAATTCGCCCGGACCGGCACCAACCGGGATCCACCATTGATAGCCATAACCGATCTTGCCGGGCGCGGTCGGGGCGCTGGCGGCGGTCGAAACAGCGATCCAGTCCGCCGGGACCACCTGTTTGCCGCCATAGCTACCATTCTGAAGGATCATCTGGCCGAACCGGGCATAGTCACGGGTGGTGAAATTGAGCCCGCCCAGCACAAACGCCACGCCCGCGCCATCGGTGATGTAGTAGCCGTCACGTTCCAACCCCAGCGGCGCGATGATCTTTTCCGCCAGCAGGTCGGTCACGCTGCGCCCTGTCGCACCCCGGATCACCATGCCGATCACATGGGTGTCGATCGAGACATATTGCCAGGTCTCGCCGGGCGCGGCGAAACTGTCGGTGAAGCTCGCCGAGAAATCGTCCAGTGTGCCACCCAGGGCGACCACCCGGCCCATGCGGTTGATGTCTGAATTATTGTCGAAATAGTCCTCGTCGAAAGTGACGCCGCTGGCCATGTTCAGCACGTTGCGAATGCTGGCCGGTTCATAAGCGCTGCCTTTGAGCTGGGGCGCGTATTTGACAACCGGATCATCGATAGAGGCGATGGCGCCCTCTTCCAGCAGCGCGCCCATGAGGGCGGAGAGATAGCTCTTGGCCACCGACCACGAGATGCGGCGATCGTCGGGTCCGGTGCCGAGATAATACTCCTCGAACCGGATCTGGCCGTCCTTGAGGACAAGAAGAGAGGTGACCGCCCGCGCTTCGATCCAGTCGGTGCCACCTGTTGGCAGCTCATAGGCGGCGCCATGGGGCAGGTCCGAGGTGGGGCCATTGCCCCGGGCGACCGGGGCGGTCAGAAAGGCCGCATCCATATGCGAGAAGTTGGAGATGATCTTTTCGGCGTCGAACAGAGAGTTCACGGCGAGCAGCCGGTTGATCTCTTCCCATTTCCAGACGCCGATGACGCCTGCGGCCAGGATCAGGGCTAGCAGGACCCGGCCCAGCCATTTTCCGAATACGCGCATGTCATTCCTCCGATGGGATTATCCGCTCACGGTGGCAAGGCGGCGCGCGCGGCGCAACCGCTACGTGGCGGCAGCGGGTTATTTGAACCGGTCGACCAGTTTTTGCAGGGCGCTGCGGTCATCGGGCTGGGGCGCAGGGTCCGGGGCAGAGGCTGCCTTTTCGGGCGGCACAGATGGCGGGCGCGCTGTCCCGGTAGACGAGCGCGGAGGCGCGGTGCGCAGAGCGACCGCGTTCATGAACCGGGCGCCGTCGCCCGCGGCCAGATGCGGCGCACCGTCCGAAACACCACGCAGCACATTGTCCAACCAGTCCTCGTCTGCGCGGGCGAAATCGTGCAACACATAGCCCGCGACCGCCTCTTTGCGGCCGGGATGCCCGATGCCCAGCCGCACCCGGTCATAGGCGGCGCCGATATGGTCGTGGATCGAGCGCAGGCCGTTATGGCCCGCGTGTCCGCCGCCCGCCTTGACCTTGACCTTGCCCGGGGCAAGGTCCAGTTCGTCATGCAGGACGGTGATATCGGTGCTGTCAAGCTTGTAGAACCGCATCGCCTCGCCCACCGATTGGCCAGAGCGGTTCATGAAGGTCTCGGGCTTGAGCAGCAGTACCTTCTCACTGCCCAGCCGTCCCTCTGCGATCTGGCCCTGGAACTTGGCGCGCCACGGGCCAAAGCCGTGATCCTCGGCAATCCGGTCCAGCGCCATAAAGCCGATGTTATGCCGGTTGCGGGCGTATTTCGCGCCGGGGTTTCCCAGTCCGACGAACAATCGCATGTCGGGCCTCTTGCTTTGCCAGTTGCCGGTCCTTCTTGCCGCTTGCGGCTGCAAAAGGCCAGACGGCCCTCTGGGCCTGACTACAAAAAAAGGCGGGGCCCAAACGCGGCCCCGCCTTCTGATGGGTTGACGGTCGCGAAGATTATTCTTCGGCTTCGCCTTCGACCTCTTCGGCTTCTTCGTCGTCAGACGAGGATGCCAGACCCGACGGGGCCGAGATGTTGGCGATCACGAAGTCGCGGTCGACAGTCGGCTTGGCACCTGCGGGCAGGTTGACGCTGGAAATGGTCACAACGTCGCCGATGTTCAGGCCCGACAGATCAACGGTGATGCTTTCGGGGATGTCGCCAGCGGTGACTTCCAGTTCGACTTCGGGGCGAACCACGGTCAGCACGCCGCCTTTCTTGAGGCCCGGTGCCGCCGCATGGTTCACGAAGTCCACGTGGATGAACAGCTTGATCCGGCTGGTGCGACGCAGGCGCATCAGGTCCAGGTGGGTCGGCAGGTCCTTGACTACGTCACGCTGCACGTCGCGGCAGATCACGCGGACATCCTCGTGGCCTTCGACCTTGAGGTTGAAAAGGGTCGATTTGAACCGGCCCGCCTTCAGCATCTTGAGCAGACGGTTGAACGGGATCTGGATCGGCAGCGGGTCGTTGTCGCCACCAAATACAATGCCCGGAACCATGCCGTCGCGACGTGCCTGACGAGCGGCGCCCTTGCCTGTCCCCGTCCGTTCCAGAGCTACGAGATCAGGAATCTCTCCAGCCATGTTGGTATCTCCAATGTTAGGGCGGGGCTCCTCCAAGGCTGTAGCCCCGCGTGAAGCCGCGCTATTACAGCGGATCGGCTGCAAAGGAAAGGGGGATCTGCCCGATTTCCCCCTGATTATCGGATCAGGCCCAACGACCGCCAAAATCCTCGGGCACCAGCAGGTTGTGGCGGCCCAGATTGGCGACATTCTTCTCGCCGCACAGCGCCATGGTAACGTCAAGCTCGCGGTGGATCACCTCCAGTGCCTTGGACACCCCGGCCTGTCCCATGGCACCCAGACCATAGACAAAGGCGCGCCCGATCATGGTGCCCCTGGCGCCCAGCGCCAGCGCCTTGAGCACGTCCTGCCCCGAGCGGATGCCGCTGTCCAGATGCACCTCGATATCGCCGCCTACCGCGTCCATGATCTCGGGCAGAACCCGGATCGAACTCAGAGCGCCGTCAAGCTGCCGACCGCCATGGTTCGAGACCACGATGGCATCGGCGCCCAGTTTGGCGGCCATTCTAGCGTCTTCGGCGTCCAGGATCCCTTTCAGGATCACTTTGCCGTCCCATTGCTCCATCAGTTTGGCGACCTTGCCCCAGTCAAGCGTCGGGTCGAACTGCTCGGCGGTCCAGGCGCCCAGATTGGCGGTGTCCGATACGCCGTGAACATGGCCAACGATATTGCCGAAATTGCGCCGCTTGGCGCCCAGCATCTCGATCCCCCAGGCCCATTTGGTCATCATGTTGGCGATGGTTTTGGGCGTCAGTTTGGGCGGGGCAGACAGGCCGTTCTTCAGATCCTTGTGCCGCTGGCCCAGGATTTGCAGGTCGAGCGTGATCACCAGCGCCGAACACTTGGCGGCCTTGGCCCGCTGGATCAGGCGGCTGGTATAGTCGGTGTCGCGCATGGTGTAGAGCTGGAACCAGAACGGGCGGCCCGTGGCCTCGGCCACCTCTTCGATCGAGTTGATCGACATCGTCGACAGCGTGAAGGGCACTCCGAATTCGTTGGCGGCGCGGGCGGCCTTGATCTCGCCATCGGCGTTCTGCATACCGGTCAGTCCCACGGGCGCCAGCGCCACCGGCATCGCCACGTCCTGCCCGACCATCTGGCTGGCGGTCGAACGGCCGGACATGTCGACTGCCACCCGTTGGCGCAACCGGATCAGGTCGAAATCGGAGCTGTTCTCGCGAAAGGTCTGCTCTGTCCAGCTGCCGCTCTCGGCATAATCGTAGAACATGCGCGGCACGCGACGTTCATAGATACGCTTGAGATCTTCGATATTGGTGATTACGGCCATATCCTGCCCCTCAAAATTGGTTAAATTTGTTTACCAATATTTTTACCGCTTGGCAACTCGGTCTGGCCGCGACACTGTGCACCGGGCGCTTCAGCAAGGGCAGAGGGTATGACGAAATACTGGGAAGATTTTCCGGTCGGGTTCCGCTACGAGTCCGACCCTTGGGAAATGACGGGTGACGAGATCATGGATTTCGCGCGCAAGTGGGATCCACAACCGTTCCATATCGACCCCGAGGCCGCCAAGGACAGCCCGTTCGGGGGTATCATCGCCAGTGGCTGGCACACGCTCGTCACCGCGTTCGAGCGTTGGTATGCCTCGGGCCTCTGGGCAGAGGCCTCGATGGGTTCTCCAAGTATGACAGATGTAAAGTGGGTGGTGCCCGTGCGCCCCGGCGACATGCTGCGGGTGGTGGCAACGGTCACCGAGAGCACCGCATCGCGTTCGCGACCCGACCGGGGCCGGATCACGGTGTTGAGCGAGATCTACAATCAGGACGGCCAAAAGGTTGCCGAATACTCGGGCATCAACATCCTGAGGCGCCGGCCCTGACGGTCAGGCGCTGTGCGCGCCGTCCGCCAGCGTTTTGACAAAGGCCAGAACCTCGGCCACCGGTTTGCCCGCGCCGATCTGTGCCACGATGGCCGAGCCGACAACGGCGCCATCGGCGACACTGGCGATGGCGCGTGATTTCTCGGGCGTGTTGATCCCGAAGCCTACGATAATCGGCAGGTCGGTTGCCGCCTTGATCCGCGCCACTTCCGGGCCGACATCCGTCGCCTGCGCCTCGGCCGCGCCGGTGATCCCGGTGATCGAGACGTAATAGACAAAGCCCGACGTGTTTTGCAGCACGCGCGGCAGGCGCTTGTCATCGGTCGTCGGCGTAGCGAGCCGGATGAAGTTCAAACCGGCCGCTTGTGCGGGCAGGCACAGTTCGGCGTCTTCCTCGGGCGGCAGATCGACCACGATCAGCCCGTCGATTCCGGCGGCCTTGGCATCGGCCAGAAACCGGTCGACGCCGCGATTGTAGATCGGGTTGTAATAACCCATCAGCACGATGGGGGTGCTGTTGTCGGTCTTGCGGAACTCGGTCGCCAGATCCAACGTCCGCTGAAGTGTCATGCCGCCATCAAGTGCACGCTGGCCTGCCAGCTGGATGGTCGGGCCATCCGCCATCGGGTCGGTAAAGGGAAGACCCAGTTCGATAACATCCACCCCCGCGCCGGGCAGGCCCTTGACCAGTTCCAGCGAGGTGTCGAAATCCGGATCCCCCGCCATCACATATGAGACAAAGGCCTTTTTGCCTTGGGCTTTCAACTCGGCGAATTTGGCGTCGATACGGGTCATCGGGCGTCCTTGCGTTCTGCTATCGGCCTGATGTGCAGAAAACTGTGCCGAAAATCAATCCCACACCCGACGCGCAGCTCAGAAAGAGCGGTGGAACCGCAGCAGAACCGAGTTGACGCCCGGGTTGAACTCGGAAATCGAGGCATTCGATTTATGTGTGATCGCCAGCGACAGCGCATCGCCATTGTCAAAGCGGTAGCCGACGCCAAACAGGCTGCGTACTTCGAACCGGCTGCCCAGCGTGTTGCTGTCCTCACCCTCGAAATAGACGCCGGGCAGCACGCTGGCCTCGATGAACCAATTCCTGTCCAGGGCATATTCTCCGGCAACGCCCGCGCCCAGGTGGAAATCGCCATTGGCATGCAGCGTCGCCGCCGCAGCCAACCGGGCGCTGAGGCGACCCCGCTCCCAGAACGGCGTGTGCTGGTATTCCAGTGACAGAACCCCCTGATCTTGAGACTGCTCGTGCTGGAAATCTGCGTATCCCGCTCCGAGGATAAGGGATTGCGCCTGCGTTGTGCCGGCAAGCCCAAAGGCCAGGATCGCGGAGAGAAGGAACTGTTTCATATCGCTGCCATTTCTTGTGACGGTGTTCGGCAGGAGAAATGTGTACCGATCGGTAACCCATCAAGTCGCCTCACGCGGGGCTTGCGCAGTCGTGAAGGGATGAAACATGCCGATGCGCGCGCGGCTTGCGCATTTGCGCCGACCCGCCTAGAAGGCCCCGTCAGATGGCATCAGGAGACGGTCATGGGTTTCAAAATGGGTATCGTGGGTCTGCCGAACGTGGGCAAGTCGACCCTGTTCAACGCATTGACCCGCACCGCGGCGGCGCAGGCGGCGAATTTCCCTTTCTGCACCATCGAGCCCAATGTGGGCGAGGTGGGCGTGCCCGATGCCCGGCTGGACAAGCTGGCCGCGATTGCCAAGTCGAAACAGATCATCCCGACCCGCATGACCTTTGTCGATATCGCCGGGCTGGTGAAGGGCGCCTCCAAGGGTGAGGGGCTAGGCAACCAGTTCCTGGCCAATATCCGAGAGGTCGACGCTATCGCCCATGTGCTGCGCTGTTTCGAGGATGGCGACGTGACCCATGTCGAGGGCCGCGTCGACCCGGTGGCCGATGCCGAGACCATCGAAACCGAGCTGATGCTCGCCGATCTGGAAAGCATCGAGAAACGCCGCGCTAACCTTGTGCGCAAGCTCAAGGGCAATGACAAGGAAGCGCAACAGCAAGATCGTCTGCTGGCCGCAGCGCAGGCCGCGCTGGAAGATGGCAAGCCTGCCCGCGTGGTCGAGGTCAGCGACGAGGACGCCAAGGCGTGGAAGATGCTGCAACTGTTGACCACCAAGCCGGTGCTTTATGTCTGCAACGTCGGCGAGGCAGAGGCTGCCGAGGGCAATGCCCATTCCGCCCGCGTCGCAGAAATGGCCGCCGCGCAGGGCAACAGCCACGTGATCATCTCGGCCCAGATCGAGGAAGAGATCAGCCAGCTTGAAGATGACGAAGCCGCCATGTTCCTCGAAGAGATGGGGCTGGAGGAGGCCGGGCTCGACCGTCTGATCAAGGCGGGCTATGCGCTGTTGCATCTGGAAACCTATTTCACCGTCGGCCCGAAAGAGGCACGCGCCTGGACCATCCGTCAGGGCACTGCTGCGCCGCAGGCGGCGGGCGTGATCCATGGCGATTTCGAAAAGGGCTTCATCCGCGCCGAAACCATCGCCTATGACGACTATATCGCCTGCAACGGCGAGCAGGGCGCCAAGGAAGCGGGCAAGATGCGGGCCGAGGGCAAGAGCTATGTCGTCAAGGACGGCGACGTGCTGCACTTCCTCTTCAACACCTGACCCGATGGGCCGGGCAGCCGGCGCTTGACCGAATCCCCGCCTATGTTAGCGTGCTAACGAGTTTCTCGTTTCGCGGAGGGTGCCATGTCGGGCAAGCTTGTCATCACCAATATCGGCCTTTTGCTGTCGGGCAAGATGGAAGAGCCGATCTATGACGGCGATTGCGTCATTGCCATCGACGGGCGGATCTCGGATTGGGGATACGAGGGTGATCTGGACACCGAGGGCGCCGACACGCTGATCGACGCGAATGGAGTGACGCTGGCACCGGGCCTGATCGATAGCCACGTGCATCCGGTGGTGGGGGACTATACTCCGCGCCAGCAACAGCTGCACTGGATCGACAGCACGTTGCATGGTGGCGTGACCACGCTGATCTCGGCGGGCGAGGTGCATATGCCGGGCCGCCCCAAGGATATCGTCGGCCTCAAGGCAATGGCGATTGCGGCGCAGCGCTGGTACGAGAATTTCCGCCCCTCGGGTGTCAAGGTGATGGCCGGTGCCCCGGTGATCGAACACGGCATGGTCGAGCAGGATTTCAAGGAACTGGCCGATGCCGGGGTCAAGCTGCTGGGCGAGGTCGGTCTGGGCACCGTCAAGGACGGCAAGACCGCCCGCCAGATGGTCGACTGGGCGCGCAAATACGGCATCCAGTCCACCATCCATACCGGCGGCCCCTCGATCCCCGGATCGGGCCTTATTGACGCCGACATGGTGCTGGAGACCGGGACGGATGTGATCGGCCATATCAATGGCGGCCATTCGGCGCTGCCCGATGACCAGATCATGTGCCTTTGCGAAAGCTGCACCGCCGGGCTTGAGATCGTGCACAATGGCAACGAGCGCGCGGCGCTCTTGACGCTGAACACCGCGCGCGAGTTGAAGCAGATGGACCGGATCATTCTGGGCACTGATGGGCCGGCGGGTTCGGGCGTGCAGCCGCTGGGCATCCTGCGCATGGTGGCGATGCTGTCGGCGCTGGGCAATGTCCCGGCCGAGATCGCCTTCTGCTTTGCCAATGGCAACACCGCCCGCCAGCGCGAGCTGGATACCGGCTTGTTGGAGCGTGGCTATGCCGCCGACTTTGTGCTGATGGACCAGGCTCAGCACGCGCCGGGCAAGACCATTCTGGAATCGGTGCAGCTGGGCAACCTTCCCGGTGTCGGCATGACCGTGATCGACGGGGTGGTGCGCAGCGAGCGCAGCCGCAACACCCCACCCGCAACCCGCTTGCCCCGGATCGTCAGCTAGGGCAGAACCTGCCCTGACGTCACCGGCAGGGAAAGGGCAGGCAGATGAGCGCACCGTTGCATGGGCTGAAAGTGGTCGAACTGGCCCGCATTCTGGCGGGGCCATGGATCGGCCAGACCCTGGCCGATCTGGGCGCCGAGGTGCTCAAGGTCGAAAGCCCCGAGGGCGACGACACCCGCAAATGGGGCCCCCCCTTCATCGAGCGCGAGGGCGACCGCTCGGCCGCCTATTTCCATGGTGCCAACCGGGGCAAGACCTCGATCGCGCTGGATTTCGGGGATGCGGGAGATCGCGCCAGGCTGCTGGACCTGATCCGCGAGGCGGATGTGCTGATCGAGAATTTCAAGGTCGGCGGGCTGAAGAAATTCGGCCTCGACTATGACAGCGTCAAAGAGGTCAATCCGCGCCTGGTCTATTGCTCGGTCACCGGGTTTGGACAGGACGGCCCCTATGCTCATCGGGCGGGCTATGACTTCCTGATCCAGGGGATGAGCGGCATCATGGACCTGACCGGCGATCCGGCGGGCGAGCCGCAAAAGATCGGCGTGGCCTTTGCCGATATCTTTACCGGGCTTTACGGCGTCATCGGCATTCAGGCGGCATTGGCGGAACGTGAGCGGTCCGGGATGGGTCAGCATGTGGATCTCAGCCTGCTCGACTGCATGACCGGGGTGCTGGCCAATCAGGCGATGAATTTCCTCGCCTCGGGGCAATGCCCGACGCGGCTGGGCAATGCGCATCCCAATATCGTGCCCTATCAGGTGTTTCCGGTGGCCGATGGCCATATCATCATCGCCTGCGGCAATGACCGGCAATATGGCACGCTCTGCACCATCCTTGGGGTGGCCGAGCTGATCAATGACCCACGCTTTGCCACCAATCCCGACCGGGTGGCGCACCGGGCCGAGATGACCGAGCTGTTGACGGCGGCCTGCCTGAAATGGACCAAGGCCGACCTGCTTGCGGCGCTGGAACAGGGCGGTGTGCCGGGCGGGCCGATCAATTCGGTGGCCGAGGCGCTGGCCGACCCGCAGATCGCCCATCGCGCCATGCGGATCGACCCCGAGGGCGTGCCCGGCCTGCGCACGCCGATCCAGTTTTCGCGTTCCGAACTGGTGCTGGACAAGGCCTCGCCGAAAAGGCCGGTCAGATCATGACAGCTTGGCCAGCAGTTTGAGAAAGCTGCGCTGTTCGGCGGGGGATAGCGGGGCGAGCGTGTCGGCGGTGATACGCGCGCCCGCGTCCTTCATCCGGGCCACCAGCGCCGCGCCCTGCGGCGAGAGCGAAATCAGCATCCGCCGCTTGTCGCCCGGATCGGGTTCGGCAAGCATCAACCCCTTTTGCCGCAGCCGGTCGACCACGCCCTTGATCGTGGCCACATCCATCGCGGCCAGACGGCCCAGCTGGTTTTGCGAGCACTTGCCATGTTCGGACAGCCGCACCAGCGCGGCGAACTGGGTCGCGGTCAGCCCCTCAATGGTCTGCGACTGAAAGATCGCGGCATGGCGCTGGCTGGCCAGCCGCAACAGATAGCCCACCTGATCGTCCAGCCGATAGGGCTCTGCCCCGTGTTGCGCCGTGTCGTCCATCACCCTGTGCACCGGATTTTGCAATGACCCGCCTTACCGCAAGGGCAGGCAGGTCACAACCGTCAGACCGCCAGATACTGTGCCGAGACCTCGGGGCGGGCGTCGAGATCGGCAAAATCCCCCTCGTAGCGCATCGTGCCCTTTTCGATGATATAGGCCCGGTCGGACACCTCGCGCGCGAAATGCAGGTTTTGTTCGGACAGCAGCACCGACAGCCCCTCGCGTTTGAGTTCCGAGATGACATTGGCCATCTGCTCGACGATTACCGGGGCGATACCTTCGCTGGGTTCGTCCAGCAGCACCAGCGAAGGGTTGCCCATCAGGGTGCGGGCAATGCTCAGCATCTGCTGCTCGCCCCCCGACAGTTGCTTGCCCAGGTTCTGGCGGCGCTCGGCGAGGTTGGGAAACAGTTGGAACAGGTGGTCGGTTGACCAGTGCGGTGCGCCCTCGCGGGTCGGGCGGCGGCCCACTTCGAGGTTTTCCTCGACCGTCAACTCGCCAAAGATGCGCCGGTCTTCGGGGACATAACCGATCCCGGCGCGGCAGATCAGATGCGACGCCCGGCCCAGGATGTTCGCACCGTCAAGGCGGATGCCGCCGCCGGTCTGGCGCACCAGCCCCATCACCGATTTCATCGTGGTGGACTTGCCCGCGCCATTGCGGCCCAACAGCGCCACCACCTCGTTACGGCCCAGTGTCAGCGATACGCCGTTCAGGATTTGCGCGCGCCCATAGCGGGCGGTGAGGCTGTCGATCTCAAGCATTGCCGCGCTCCTTCTCGAAAAGGCGGCCACCGCCCAGATAGACCTCTTGCACCAGCGGGTTGGCGCGGATCTCGGCCCCTGTGCCTTCGGCGATCAACCGGCCGCGATTGAGCACCAGAATGCGGTGGGCATGGGCAAAGACCACGTCCATGTCATGTTCGGTGAACACGACCGAGACATGCCCGCGCGCCACGATATCCGCCGTCAGCGCCATCAGCGCCACGCGTTCTGACGGGGCCATGCCTGCAGTGGGTTCGTCCATCAGCAAGAGCGCCGGCTCATGCGCCAGCGCGATCGCCAGTTCCAGCCGCTTCAGGTCGCCATAGGCCAGTTCCGAGCAGGGCCGGTCCGCTTGTTCGCGCATCGACACCAGATCGAGCAGCCCCATCGCCTCGTCCAGATACATCCGCGTCGCCCGCGAAAACAGGTCATAGACCCGGCGGTGATGCGAGATCAGCGCCATCTGCACATTCTCCCGCACCGTCATCGACAGGAAGGTCGCGGTAATCTGAAAGGTGCGTCCGACCCCCAGCCGCCAGATCCGGCGCGGCGGCGTGCCGATCAGCTCGCGCCCGTTCAGTTTGACCGAACCCGCGCTGGGCGGCAGATAGCCGTTGAGCATGTTGAAACAGGTGGTCTTGCCCGCACCATTGGGGCCGATCAGGGCAAGGAACTCACCCTGTCTCAACTCAAAGCTGACATTGTCGACCGCCTGTACCCCGCCAAAGGCCTTGGAAAGGCCGCGTACCTCAAGAACCGGGGTCATGCCGCATCCCTCCGCACCAGCTGGATCAGCCGCCGGACCCCGCCCGCGATCCCGTCAGGCGCCAGGAGGACCACCGTCAGGATGATGCCGCCAAAGATGAAGCGCCAATAGTCGAGCCGGCTGACCCAATCCTCGATCAGCACCATCGCCATGGCGCCATAGACAGGTCCCGCCAGTGCATGAATGCCGCCCAACAGCACCATGATCAGCCCGTCGATACTGTGCCCGATGCTGAGCGCGTCGGGGAACACCGATCCCTTTGAGAATACGAACACGACGCCCGCCAGCCCCGCCAGCGTTCCGGCCAGCGTAAAGCCCATCCATTGATGGAACCTTGTGTCGATGCCGATCGCCTCGGCCCGGATGCGGCTGTCGCGCACCCCGCGCAGGGTATAGCCAAAGGGCGAATGCGCCACCCGTCTCAGCAGCCAGATTCCACCTAGGCAGAGGACCAGAGCCAGGTAGAAATAGACCCGGTCGGATTTCGCCCATTCGGCGGGCCAGACGCCCAGAATACCGTCATCGCCGCCGGTGAAATCCTGCCACTGAAAGGTGACGCCCCACAGGATCTGTGCCGCCGCCATGGTCAGCATGGCCAGATAGACGCCCGACAGGCGCACGCAGAACCAGCCAAAGAAGAGCGCCGCCAGTGCCGCCGCCACCGGCCCCAGCGCCATGGCGGGCAACATGCCCCAGCCCAGCATCTTGACCGCCATCGCGGCAGCATATGCTCCGACCCCGAAATAGGCCGCATGCCCGAAACTGACCATGCCGCCCACGCCCATCATGAAATGCAGCGACACCGCAAAGAGCGTTGCCACCATCACATCGACCAGCAGGATCGTGGTGAAATCGGACACCACCGCCGGGCTGAAGGCGAGCATCGCCACCAGCGCCAGCAGCACCATGGTCGATCTCTGGTCCAAGAGGCGCAGGGGCTGTTCCGGCTCTTCCGCGCCGCCATGCTCGCTGCCGGGGCGGCCGAACAGCCCATAGGGCCGTACGATCAGCACCGCTGCCATCACGACAAAGGGCAGCACGATGGAAATCTGCGGAAAGATCAGGATGGCGAATGCATTGAGGACCGAGATCAGCACGGCGGCAACAAAGGCCCCCGTGACGCTGCCCATGCCGCCGATCACGACTACAACAAAGGCCTCGCCGATGATCGACAGATCCATTTGCAGCGACACCGCCTCGCGCGGGATTTGCAATGCGCCACCCAGCCCGGCCAGGGCCGAGCCCAGCACGAAGGCCGCCGAGAACAGCCAGGCCTGATTGACGCCGAGGGCGCCCACCATCTCGCGGTCTTGGGTTGCCGCGCGCACCAGCACGCCCCAGCGGGTGCGATGGAACACCAGCCAGATCGCGGCGAGCACGGCGGGGCCGATGGCGATCAGCGCCAGATCGTATTCGGGGATCGGTTCGCCCATCAGGCGCACGGCACGGTCCAGACCGGGCGCGCGTGGCCCCAACAGGTCCTCGGCCCCCCAGATCGCCAGCGTCAGGTCCTGCACGATCAAAACCACACCAAATGTGGCGACCAGCTGGAACAGTTCCGGCGCCCGGTAGATGCGGCGCAGGATGGTCAGTTCCACCACCAGCCCGATGCCGCCCACCAGCACCGCTGCCGCCAGCACGCTGAACCAGTAACCCGGTATGCCGCCCTGTAACGTGGTCACCAGCGTATAGGCCAGATAGGCCCCCAGCATGTAGAACGAGCCATGGGCGAAATTCACGATCCGGGTCACGCCGAAGATGATCGACAAGCCCGACGCGATCAGGAACAGCGAGGACGCGTTCGCCAGTCCCGTCAGCAATTGTGCGAGATAAAAGCCCATCAGGCCGGTCTTCCTCTGGTCAGGTCAGGGTCCCGAGGGGCGCGCGGCCCCTCGGGTTTCAGGGCGTTACTCCGCCGGGCGCAGCTTGGCGGCCTCTTCCTCCGACGGCAGATAGGCCGCGCCATCGGCATAGGTCCAATCCACCATCTTGGGCTGGCCATCGACCAACGCGGTCTTGCCCACATAGGCGCCCATGGTCGACTGGTGGTCGGCGGCGCGGAACATGAACGGGCCGGTCGGGCTGCTGCTCACTTCCAGACCTTCCATGGCGGCCAGCATAGCGTCGGTCTCGGTCGAGCCTGCCTTGGTGATCGCGGCGGCAATCGACAGAACCGAGTTATAACCCACGATCGAGCCGGTCTTGGGCGCCTCGCCGAACTTGGCCATATAGGCCTCGGCAAAGGCCTTGTGCTCGGGCGTGTCGATGTCGGTCGAGGGATAGCCGGTCACGATCCAGCCATTCGGCGTCTCGCCCTGAAGCGGCTCCAGATACTCCGGTTCACCGGTCAGCAGCGACACCACGGGTCGGTCGTCGAACAGGTAGCGCAGCGAGCCTTCACGCACGAACTTGGCCAGATCGCCGCCAAAGGTGACGTTATAGATCGCGTCGGGCTTCGATGCCTCAAGCGCGCGCACGGTGGGGCCGGCGTCGATCTTGAAAACCGGCGGCCACTGCTCCTCGACAAACTGCACGTCGGGGCGCAGGCGCGTCAGTTCCGCCTTGAAGGCCGCGACCGCGTCCTGACCATAGGCATAGTTGGGCGCCACGGTGGCCCATTTCACCGCATCCAGCTTGGCCGCCTGTTCGGCCAGCATCGCGGCCTGCATATGGGTCGAGGGACGCAGGCGATAGGTGTATTTGTTGCCCTTGGACCAGACCAGCGCATCGGAGAGCGGTTCCGAGGCCAGGAAGAACACCTGTTTCTGGTTGGCGAAATCCGCGACCGCCAGCCCGATATTGGACAGGAAGGTGCCAAAGATCATCACCGCGCCTTCCTTGGCGATCAGCTCTTCGGCGATGCGGATGGCGGTGGCCGGGTCGCCGGTGTCGTCGCGGCTGACCACGGCCAGGTCCTTGCCCAGCACGCCGCCGGCGGCGTTGATCTGTTCGATGGCCAGTTCCCAGCCCTTCTTGTAGGGCTCGGTAAAGGCGGGCAGGCGGGTATAGCTGTTCACCTCGCCCAGCACGATGGTATCGGCCGCGCGGGCGATCTGAGGCGTCAGTGCCGCCAGCGGCAATGCGGCCAGAGCGCCCAGAACGGTACGTCTGATCAGTGTCATGTCATTTCCCTCCGGTTGATCTGTTGGTCTCAAACGGGCCGGTTGCCCCGGCCTCTGTCTGGGCGGCCCGCCCGTGGGGCAGGCCGCGAGGCTCATCTCAGGCCGTCCTTGCCTTCGGCCGCGTCATGGGTCAGCCCGCCGACACGCGGCAACGGGCGGCCGCTGTCGGTAACGGCAACCGCCACCATGATCTCGTTCGCGCGCGGCGCATCGTTCAGCCGCACCTCGATCCCGTCGAAATGGCTGCGGACATAGGCCGCGTCCTTGTGGCCCAGCGGCACATCAAGCACCTGTCCCGGGCTGCCCATCTTCTTGGACGATGGCACCAGTGCCGCGCCTTTCTCTACCGCCTTGCGCAGGGGCGCGCCCAGTTTCGGATGCAGGATGGCGGCGGCATGTTCCAGCTCGCCATTCTCGCCCACCATCGCGGACTTGCCATAGCTTTCGGCCTGCTCGGGCCGGATCCCCAGCGCCTGAACACAGCGCTCGCCCAATAGAGCGCCAAGCTCGGCACCGGTGTCCATCAGCTCGGTCAGGTCATCAACATACCGGCCCGCAAACGGGTTCTCGATCACCGCCACGGCCACCGCCTTGCGGGTGGGCGGGGATATCTCGCGGCCCGCCTCGATCCGGGTTTCCTCAATGAATACAGCGATCTTGCGGATCTTGGTCATCTCAGCCCGTCCTCTCCCTTGATCTGCCAGGCCTCCAGCCCGCCCGCGCGGGAGTGCACGCGCTGGCCGGTGCTCATCACCAGCACCAGCGCCATCTCGTCGGCGCGGGGCGCATCGTTACAGCCAACCTCCATACTGTCGAAATGGCTGCGCACGTAAGAGGCGTTGATATGGGTGATTGGCACGTCCAGCCGGGCGCCGACACCACCCACCTTTTTCGACGAGGGGACGATGGCATTGGCGGTGCCCAAGAGCTGCCGCATCGCATAGCCCCCCGGCGCATGCCAGAGCGCGCCATGTTCCAGCTCTCCCGCCTCGCCGATCAGGGCGCCCTTGCCATAGCCCTCGATCCGGTCCGGTCCACCGAGCATGTCCAGAAGCTGTTGCGCCATGCTCAGGCCCAGAGGTTTGAGATCCTCCATGAACCCCTGGATCTCGGGCTCGTAGCGCCCGGCAAAAGGGTTCTTGAGGATACTCATGACCGAGGCGCGGCGCAGCGGGGTGGTGGCCACCGGACCACCCTCGTGCCAGATCTCTTCCAGTGCCGAAACGGTTTTTCTGAGGATCAGGTCAGGCAAGGGCAAGGCTCCTTTCAGGGGCGGTCACGGGGATGGCGCCGGCATGGCGGGCCTGTCCGCGCAAGGACAGATGGGCGGCACGAATGTGTCCGGCGGCGATCAATTCACTTGCCAGTTTCTGCCCGTTTTCAAGGGCATGCAAGACCTCGTTGCGGGCAAGGGCACCGCAATGGGTGACAACGGGGCGCTGTCCCAGATCGCTGTCGTCCTTCACCGAGTTGGCAGGCGCGCGGCGGATTGCGGGGTGGCCGGGCAGGTCGGTCGCGTTGGCGATCAACGTCGCGGCCGCATCGGCACCGGCAGCGCTGGGCGCCAGCACCGTGACGCTCTCGGCGATGCCGAGGCTGAGGCTGCGACCGCCCAGACCCGAGGTGGCGATGCCGCCGACCCCGTCGCTGGCGCCGACCGAGAGCCGGCCCAGGTCGTGCCCGTCGTGCGTGGCCATGGCGAGGGTAAATCGGGCGTCGCCTGTCAGGTGCAGGGCGATATCGCCGCCGTTGTTCACATAGGCGCGTGTCAGCGGCGTGGAGGAGAGCATCGCTGCCAGTACCTCGTCGGCCACGGCACCGGCAACGGCGGCCATTCGGGTAAGGCGCAAAGCCATCAGCGAGCGGCAGGCGGTATCCATGCGCAGTGCTACCGGGCCAAGCGGCAGGGGCACGTCGGGGGTGAGCTCGGTTTTCAGGAGCGGCAGTTCACTGACCAGTTCCTCCAGCACCGTTTCAAACCGCGCAGTCGCGGTGGCAAACGCCGCCTCGCGCGCGCCCGGCCCGCCCTCGGCCCCCAAGATCAGGTCAATGGGGCCGTGCTGCAAATGCAGCCGCTTGCCGTCGGGCAGAAGGGCGGCGACAGCTCCGGTCATTCGTTCTCCCCTCGCGACCAACGGTAATTTTCGCGTGCGTTGGGGTCCGGCTGGGTGTCGCGCTTGCCCAGTTTGCGGTCGCGTTCCGAAACCACCTGTGCCACCGGTTTGATTTCGCTGACATGGCCGCCGAGCGTGCCGTAATCGCTGACCCTCATGGTGAATTCCATCGGCGCAACCAGCGCGGGCGTGGGCACATAACCGAACGAGTTCGAGGGCATCTCGGTCACGTCAACCATCACGGTGATGCCGCCACCGGGCCAGACATAGGCCGCCGCCCCGCCGCAGGAGACATGGGTGAGCGAGGATTTCACCGATTTGGTGAGCCGCACCGGGTTCTCGGTCACGCCCGCGCGCAAGGAGCCGCCCGCGCCGCCCATGAACAGGACCGAACAGACCGAGGGTTCGCAGTTTTCCGCGATCAGTTCCGCCGAGGCGCGCAGTTTCTCGGGGATCGGAACCGGTTGCGGCACCAGATCGGCGTCCAGCTCGTAATAGGCGAATTGCTCGCCCGTGGTCGAGACCATCATCAGCCGCAGGCCAGGCCAGGCCACGTCGGGCTTGAATTTATCAAGGATGACCAGCGGGTCCTCGACATCGGTACCGCCCCAGCCGGTGCCGGGATCGGCCACCTGGAAATAGCGGCCCGGCGTCGAGCGGCGGCCCTTGATGCGGATGCCGGTGGGCGGCACGTCGAGCATCTTGCCGGCCTGATGCTCGCTGAGCACGCCAGTGATGTGGTCGTCGACCACCACCACGTCATCGGCATGGCCCAGCCATTGTTTCGCGAACATGCCGATGGCGGCGGAACCACAGCCGACACGCATCAGCTTTTCCTCGACCCCGTTGATGATGGGGGCGCGGCCCGCCTGCACGATCAGGGTGGTTTCATGGCCTGGCTCGCCGATCACCATCTCGACCGCTTCGCAATTGCACAGGCGCAGGAGCGCGTCACAGGTGACGCGGCCCTCTTTCTTGGAGCCGCCGGTCAGGTGCTCGACACCGCCCAGCGACAGCATCTTGGAGCCATATTCGCTGGTCATCACATGGCCGATGGGTTCGCCATCGACCCGCACCACGTCGCGTTCGTGGCCGATATGGCGGTCGGTGTCGATCTTCACCTTGACGCCGCAGTAAGAGAAGATGCCCTCGGTCACCACAGTGACCATGTCGACGCCCTCGACCTCCTGGCTGACGATAAAGGGGGCGGGCTTGTAATCGGGATAGGTGGTGCCGGCGCCGACGGCGGTGACAAAGGCGCGGTTCTGCTGAACGATGTTGCCGTCCCAGTCGTCTGCTGTCTGCGCGTCCTTGAGGAAGGGCACGACGCGGGTCGAGCCGCTTTCGATCACGGTGAGCGCGTCGAGGCGGACAAGTTCGCCGCCATGGTTGGCATAGCGGTCGCAGGCGCCGGATTTGCCATCGGCGATATAGCAGAGCACGGGGCAGGCGTCGCAACGTATTTTCTCGGGGCGGATACGGTCAGTCATGTCCGGCTTCCTTCAGCGCGGCGCGCAGGCGGGCGGGGGTGACGGGGGTCTGACGGATTGAAACGCCGGTGGCGTGGCGGATCGCGTTCAAGAGTGCAGGGGCGGTGGGGATCAGGGCGTGTTCGCCCAAGCCCTTGGCGCCATAGGGGCCGTGTTCGTCCGGGTCCTCGATGATCAGGGTTTCGATTGGCGGCACGTCGCCGATGGTTGGGATCAGGTAGTCGTGCAGATTGTCGGTGCGGCCGGGGATATATTCCTCCATCAGCGCCATGCCGAGACCCTGGGCGATGCCGCCCTCGACCTGGCCTTCGACCAGGGCGGGGTTGACGGCATGGCCCACGTCGTGGGCGGCGGTGAAGCGGAGCGGGCGGATTGTGCCCAGCCGTGTGTCGATCTCGACCACCGCCAGATGGGCGGCATAGCCGAACTGGGCGTAAGGCACGCCCTGGCCGTTCTTGTCGAGCGGCTTGGTGGGCGGGTCGTAGGTCTCGGAGGCGCCGAGGACATAGCCGTCGGCGTCCGGGGCGAGTTCGGTTAGGTCGATCACATGGGTGCGGCCATTGTCGGTGATCTGGATCCGGCCCTGGCCGAGCGTCAACGTGGCCTCGGGCCCGGCATTGACACGGGTCAGGATCGCGGCGCGCAGCGCCGCCCCCGCCAGCCTTGCCGCATTGCCGGTGACAAAGGTCTGGCGCGAGGCAGAGGTCTTGCCGGCGTCCGGCGTCAGGTCGGTATCGGGGCCGATCAGTTCGATCCGGTGGGTCGGGATGCCAAGCGCGGTGGCAAAGAGCTGGGTGATGACGGTATTGGCGCCCTGGCCGATATCCATCGCGCCCTGATGCAGCACGAGTGTGCCATCGGCCCGGATACCGCATTTGATCGTCGAGGGGTTGGGCAGCGAGGTATTGCCGCAGCCATACCAGCCCGCCGCAATGCCGACGCCGCGTTTCAGGATTGTGTTCTCGGCATTGAACGCCTCGGCAGCGGCGCGCGCGCGGGTCCAGTCGGGTTTCAGGGCCTGCAAACAGGCGCGGATGCCGACGCCCTGGGTGAACACCTGGCCGCAGACGGTGGGCTGTCCGGTTGTCAGCGCGTTTTTCAGGCGGAACTCCAGCGGGTCCAGCCCCAGTTTTTCGGCCAGCTCATCGAACAGCGTTTCCTGCGCGATGGCGGCCTGCGGCACGCCAAAGCCGCGGAACGCGCCCGACGGCGGACAATGGGTGTGGATGCCCTGCGCCTCGGCCCGGTAATCGCGGATGAAATAGGGGCCCGAGCCATGCACCGGCACCCGGTTGGCCACGGTCGGTCCCCAGCTGGCATAGGCGCCAGTGTTGAAGCGGCTTTGCAGGGCGAACCCCTTGAGCCGCCCGTCGGCGCTGGCGCCGATGCGCAGGTGCAGGTCAGAGGGGTGGCGCTTGGTGCTCATCTGCATCGACTGCACCCGGCTATAGGCCAGCCGTACCGGCTGCCCCGTCTTCAGCGCGGCTATCGCCAGATAGGGCTGCACCGACATGTCGAGCTTGGCGCCGAAACCGCCGCCGACGCCGGTGGGGATGATGCGGATGCGATCAGGGCCGAAGCCCAGCACCATCTGCAACCCGTCGCGGTCCAGCACCGGGGCCTGGGTGCAGGCATGCACGACGACCTTGTCACCGTCCAGATAGGCATAGCCCGCCTCGGGCTCGATATAGGCATGTTCGACAAAGGGGGTGGCATAGCGCCCCTCGACCACCACGTCGCTTGCGGCCAGCGCCGCCTCGGCATCGCCGCAGGCGACAAAGCCGGCGACCATGACATTGCCCGCGCGGTCCGGGTGCAGCAGCGGTGCGCCGGGGGCGGTGGCGTCGGTGACGTTTTCCACTGCGTCGAGCCGGGTCCAGGTGACCGGGAAGCGGGTGAGGTCGAGCGTCGCGGCCACATCGGGCGGGGCGACGATGGCGGCGACGGGTTCGCCGCGAAACCGGGTTTCGGTCTCGGCAAACACCGGCTGATCCTCGAACCCCGGCATCACGCCAAAGCAGTTGCGGCCCGGTACGTCGGCGGCGGTCAGCACCGCCACCACGCCCGCGTGGGCGTTGCGCCAGCCGTCGATATCGCCCAGCGTGAAGCCCGCGCGGGGGTAGGGTGCGCCGACCAGCACGATCTCCATTGTGCCGACAGGGGCGACATCGTCGCCATAGGCTTCGGTTCCCGCCACCTTGCCCGCGCCGTCGAGCCGGGGGATGGCAGCGCCGGAATGCCCGTCGCCTTCGACAGAGGCGGGCAGCGGTGCGCCCGCCTGCATCACCGCCTGAATGATCTTGCGATAGCCGGTGCAGCGGCAAAGCACGCCGCCCAGTGCATCCTGAACCTGCGCCTCGGTCGGCTCCGGTGTTTCGCGCAACAGCGCGGTGGCGGCCACCATCATGCCGGGCGTGCAGATGCCGCATTGCGCCGCGCCATGGGCGAGGAAACTGTCGGAAAGGCGCTCTGCCACCGGGTCGGTGGCCAGCCCCTTGAGCGTGTCCACCCGGCGGCCTGCCACCTGATGAGCGGCCGTCAGGCAGGCGCAGACCGGGGCGCCGTCGACCAGCACGGTACAGGCGCCGCAATCGCCCGCGTCGCAGCCCACCTTGACCTCGCGCGCGCCGCAACGCTCGCGCAGCATCCGCGACAGGCGTTCGCCCGGTTGCGGGGTGGCGCGCGCGGATGCGCCGTTCAGGATGAACTCGGTGACAGCGGTCACGGGACGATCCATCACTGTCCTCCTGCGGCACGGATGGCGCGGGCGATCTGCTCGGCCACCGCATCCAGCCGATAGCCGGCGCTGCCGCGAATATCGTCGATGGGCGAGAGCGGGGTGAGGTGATCCTGGGTGACGGCCACCTGATCAGGTCGCTGGCCGATCAGGTCGCGTTCCAGCCCGCTCAACCGCTGCGCCACTGGCGAACAGGCGCCCACCGCAACGCAGGCATGGTCGATCCGCCCCCGTGCATCGCAGCCGATCACCACCGCTACCATGGCGATGGAAATCACCAGATAGCGCCGCGCGCCCAGCTTGGTGAAGGCGCCGCGCGCATGGGCGGGTGGATTGGGCAGCAGAAGGGCACTGACCAGCTCTCCCGGTTGCAGGGCGGTGCGGCGGACACCGGTCAGGAACTCCGCCAGCGGCAGCAGCCTCTGGCCGGTGGATGAGGTCAACTCGACCCGCGCCTCAAGCGTCAGCAGCGGCGGCACCCCATCGGCGGCGGGCGAGGCGTTGCACAGGTTGCCCGCAACCGTGCCCGCATTCTGGATCTGGATGCTGCCCACCTCGCGCGCAGCCGCGCGCAAACCGTCAAAGGCGGGCGGCAGGTCGGCCCGGGCGATCTGGGTCCATGTGGTGGTGGCGCCGATGCGCCAACCCTCAGCCGCCCGGCTGATACCCTGAAGGGCCGTGATCCGCGTCAGGTCAAGGATATCCTCGCCAAACGGTGCAACCCCCTGCGCCGGATAGACATCGGTGCCGCCGGCGACAACGCGCATGTCCCCCTCGGCAAGACGATCAAGCGCGTTCTTCAACGAGGCAGGGGCGTGATAGGCCATGAGCGTGGTCTCGTCCGTCCGGTGATTTTCATTTGTACGCTAACGGTATTTCCCGGTTTCGATTCGTGTCAACCGCTTGTTGAGAACCGGGCTGTCGTTACGGGCCGTCTGCTCTATTGTGGCGCACAGAGCGGACTGGGAACAGAGACTTGATCGAACTGCGCGACCTGCAATTGCTCAGCGCCCTGGCGCGGCATCGACACTTTGCCAAGGCGGCCGAGGATTGCGGTATCTCGCAACCGGCCTTTTCGATGCGGATCCGCAATCTCGAAGAGCGGTTGGGTGTCACCATCGTGCGCCGTGCCAATCGGTTTCAGGGCCTGACCGAAGAGGGCGAGATGATCGTGCGCCGTGCCCGCCGCATCCTGGGCGATGCAAAGGCGCTGGAGCAGGAAGTCGCCGCAGTCCGGGGCGAGATCTCGGGCGCGCTGATCCTGGGGGTGATCCCGACCGCGCTGGCCTTTACCGGGCGGCTGGTGCGGCGGTTGCACCAGGCGCATCCGCGCATCGTGGCACGGATCGATTCGATGTCCTCGACCGCGATCCAGCAGGGTCTGGACGAGGGCACGATTGACGCGGGCATCACCTATGGCGACAGTATCGGCACCGATCTGCGCCATGTGCAGCCGCTTTACGAAGAGACCTATGTGTTGCTGGTGCCCGCGCATCTGACCGAGGCGACCGGGCCGATCCCCTGGGCGCGGGTGGCCGATTTCCCGCTCTGCCTGCTGGAGCCGCAGATGCAGAACCGGCGCATTCTCGACCGGATATTCGCCGAACAGGGGCTGCATCCGCGCATCGTGGCCGAGACCAGCGGCTTTACCGCCGCCATGGTAATGGCGCGCGAGGGGTTGGCGGCCTCCGTGGTGCCGCGCGTTCTGGTCCGGGCGCTGGGCGATCTGCGCGGCACAAAAGTATTGCCGCTGGTCGAACCCGAAGTGTCCAAACCCATTGCGCTGGCCACGCTGGACCGTGATCCGGAACTGCCGACGGTGACGGCCCTGCGGCAGGTGGTTGCCTCATTGCGGTGATAAGGCGTCGTTATCGTGCGTTCGAAAGATGCGATTTGACGATATCTTATTCTGATGAGAGACGGGCTCTGATCGGAGGGCGACATGGCACCATTGGACAGCAAATCATCAGGCAACGGACCCGGCGTATGGAAGAGTGGGAAGGGTCGTGGGCGTCGATTGCCGAAGGGTCGTGTTTATAGTGATGAGGCGTTGGCGGATGTTCGTGCTTTGCTGGGGGATCGTCCTCGGCGGCGGGATTTGCTGATCGAGTTTCTGCATCTC